>DASTMP010000306.1:0-29160 GCA_035714085.1 Blastocatellia bacterium | reverse complement strand
CCGTTGAGCGCGGTGGTGGCCATCGAAACGCTGAACGGCCGTCCGCTGTAAGCCCCGAAGATACCGTTCAACTGCCATCCGCCGATGATGTGCGCGAGCGGCCCGCTGTTGAGATAGTTGTGGCCCTTGCCTAAGGGGAGTTCATAGGTATGGCTGATCGTCAGGGCGTGTTTCCGATCATAGTCGGAGAGACCTTTGTTCAGTTCGAGGAAGATCGGATTGCCCAGGCCGCCATTATTGCTCGTGTAGTCGATCGAACGTGACCAGGTATAAGAGGCCGTGAAAGACAGGCCCCTGGTGAAGCGCTTCTCAAGCGAGGTCTGCAGCGAGTTGTACCACGAATCGACGCCATAAGCGCGTAAGGTCGTCGTCGCGGTTCTTCCGAATTTCTGGAAGAGCGGAACGCCCTGCAATCCCGTTCCGGGCAATGAAGCCATCAGTTGCTTGTTGTATGGCTGATTGTACCCTCGGTTGCCTACATAGCCGACCTCAAGGCTTAAACCGGGGCTCAATTCACGTTGCGCCGTCAGGTTCCAATTGACGACCATCGGGATCTGATTATCGAACGGAATCGCAAAGAGCCCGATATTCGGCGGGTTCGTAATGACGCCGTTCGACGGGATGGCGATCGGCGTGAAGGCCGGAATCGACGAGATGGCTCCGGCGGGTAGAAAATCATTGAGCGCTCCGATCGTCTGGTCGGCGATGACCGGAAAACTCGTCGAAAGTGTTCCTCCGGTAAATCCGAATCGCGCCGTGAAATAACTGACACCCACTCCACCGCGAATGACGTTGCGGCTCTTGTCGCCGAACCTGTAGGCGATTCCGAGTCGCGGCGCCAGGTTATTCCAATCTGTTTTGACTCCGGCCGAAAGGCTGACGTCGCCGACACCTGCCACCAGGAGCTGGTTAGTCGCCGGATCGTAATTGCCTTGCCCGCCGGGGAGCCGCGACGTGATCGGAGTGTAGATTTCGTATCGCAGGCCTAGATTCAGAGTCAGTTTCGGCGTGATCTGCCACGTGTCCTGACCGAAGAAGAAGAGGTTGGTCGTTCGGTTGGTCGGCGTCGTCGTGAAGACCGCGCGCCCGATCTGGTCGGGCAATCCCAGGAGAAAACTTGCGAATGCATTGGCGAACGGGAATTGAGGTGATGCTCCGGTGATCGACGTCACGCCCGGGTTGAAATTGAATCGTCCACGCGGACCGAAACTCGACGTCCCCTGGATTTGTAACCTGTCCAGGCGAAGCCGGCGGACGTCGGCGCCCCATTTGAAGGTGTGACGGCCTGAAACTTTCGTCCAGTTATTAACCCAGTTGAAGATGTTATCGGCATTGATCGTCGGCAAATTGGTCGACATCCCAAAATCGTTGTAGCCATTTATTGAGATGATCGCCAGCCCTTTGTGGGCGGGATCGTCTTCATTCGAGCCGCTGATGCCGACCTCTTTCGAGAGGTCTCGATCCGCCCCCGGTCCGACGGCGTTGATAAAGTATCGGGTGAAGCCGAAGCGAGCCTCGGTCGTCAGCGACGAACTGAAGGTGTGGGTGAGATTGAGCGTAATCACCTGATTACGGCCCTGTCCACTCTGAAGCGAGTTGCTGTCGGCGCCGGACGCGACCGGACCGGCGGCGTCGCCGAAGATGCCCGGATCCGACATCGAGGATTGAAAGTAGTTGTACTTCGCAAAGAAGTTCGTATTGTCGCTGAATTGATGATCGATGCGAACGTCGAAAGAATGCGTGTCGAGTTGGAACGGAATGGGAGGAGCCAGAAAATTATTGTTCAACCCGCCCAGATTCGGTAGCGGGAGGAATCCGAGAATTTTCTTTGCGACGGGGCTGATGCGGTCCGGACAGATAACATTGGCGCGGCCATTGCACTGGATCGGCAGACGTCCGGAGCCGTTGGCGTTTCCCGTCGCCGGATCGTAAATGACCGTGCCGGGCAACAGGGCGCTGAAGTCGCCGTCGCGGAAGGCTTGCGTAGGAACGGAGACAATCGCCGGCGTCCGTCCGATGCGCTGTGTCTGGCCCTGGTAATCGCCGAAGAAGAACGTCCGATTTTTGATGATCGGGCCGCCGAATGTCCCGCCGAATTGGTTCTTGATCGCGTTCGGAACGGGAATATCTCCCTTCGCGTTTCGGGTCAGATTGAAAAAGTTGCGCGCTTTGAAGGCGCTGTTGTTGTGAAATTCGTAGAGCGAACCATGGAATTCATTGGTTCCCGGTCTGGTCGTGACATTGATGACGGCGCCGACGGCCTTGCCGAATTCCGCATCGTAGTTGCTGGTCGAGACGCTGAACTGCTGAATGGCCTCGGCCGGAGGAATTTGGACCACCAGACCGAGCAACGGTTCGTTATTGTCCACTCCGTCAATCTGGAAATTGTTGGCGGAGTTATTCTGCCCGTTGACCTGAAAGAACTGCGTGCCCTGCGGATTATCGAAAGTGCCGATGGTCGAGGTCGGCGGCGCGGCTCCCGGAATGAGCGCTATCAATGATTGAAAGTTGCGGCCGTTGATCGGGAGTTCGGCGATGCGCTTCTGCTCGAACGATTGACTGACATCGGCGCTCTCCGTTTGGAGCACCGACGCGGTCGTCGTCACTTCGGTCGTCTCGGTGATCTGACCGACCTCGAGCGCCGCATCGACGCGCACGGCCTGTCCGGTGGCGAGTCGAATGTCGGTGGTCGCGAATCTCTTGAACCCCGATTTTTCGATCTCGACGCGATACGTTCCCGGCGGCAGATAAGGCATGACATAGCCGCCGTCCGCGCCGGTCGCGACAGTGCGGGCGATGCCGGTATTGATCTCGGTAATCGTGATTTTGGCGCCCGCGACTGAAGCGCCTCCAGCGTCGGTGATATTGCCGACTAATGAGCCGGTAACTGCTTGCCCCTTTGCGAGCGATGAACCGAACAAGACTAACATTGAAACGGCAATGAGCAATCGAATTGGGCTTTTCATACTACCCTCCTTGAAGGTTTTGAAATGGTTCTACGCCTGGGTACGCGCGCTTCCAGCGCGCAGTCTCGGCAAGAGGCGTAATGATCGGAAGCAGGCGCTCCCAATGTCGATAGGATCCAGGCGCGCTACGAAACTCAAATGGGTTCCCTGCTCGAGACTGCGCGCTGGAAGCGCGCGTACCCAGGTCGCGTTATTTCGGCCGCTTTCTCAGACTGATGATGTTGGCAAATATCCGATACCCGCCCGGCACGCCCGCGGGCAATTGCCGGTAAAACGCATATGCCGCATAGATAAATGTCCCGCGCCCGTAATTCGCGAAGAGCATCCCGCCGCGCTGCGGTTTTTGTTCACGATCGTTGCATTCGAGTAATGCTGTGTAACGCTGATCCCAATCGGCCATCCACTTCGAGCCGCGCTCTTCAACCCATCCGTCGAAATCGGCCGGCGTGATCTTGTTTGGCCAGTTGAAGATCGGATTTGATGGATCGAGAATCGTTACTTTGGAATCTTCTTCAGAGACCTCTTCGGCGCGAGGCGTCAATTTGTAGGGATAAGGCCCATACGGCGCGCCGTCGAATTCCTGTGTTTGATATTGATAGATCAGGTTGCCTCCGCGTTCGGCGTAATCGAGCAGTCGTCTACAGTAAATCTTCAAATCATCGCGGACCGTTGTCGCGCGAATCCCGACGATGATCGCGTCGAAACCGTCGAGGTCGCCGTTGGCGAGCTCATTGGCCTCGAGCATCGTCACAGACGCCCCGATCTGTTCCAGCGCCTGCGGCGCCTCGTCTCCGACTCCCATGACATAGCCGACCTTTAAGCCCGCTGGTAGAGCGACCTCAATCCCACGCAAATCCATTGAGGCAGTGCGGTAGAGATGGCGCGGTTCAAGATCACGATGCGCGATGACCTGATAACCTTCGGCATACTCCTTGCCGTTGTACTCGGCGACTGCCTGGATTTTGTAATCGCTACCGGCGCTCACGCGCGGTATCGCGACATTGAAAGTGAAATTTTGCGCCTCGCCCTCATGCGTGAAGCTAAACGGCGTCTCGGCCGGCGCCGAGGTCCATCCGGCCGGCAACCGCAGCCGCACAAGGCCTGCCGCCTGCTCTTTGACATTGTTCGAAAGATTGACGCGGACCGGGTAGACGGCCTGGGACGGGGTCGCCGGGACGACGCCGACGCGCGGCGAGATCGCCACGCTGAGCGCAGGCGCCACGGTCAACAGTCGCCGTTGCTCGCCCCAAGGCCGATCGATGAAAGTGGTCTGCGCCGGCCGCGCCAGCGTGAACCTGACGCCGGTGACCTCATAATTGAAGTATCCCATGACATCCGGCGGCGGGAATGGAAGATTGAGATACTCGGGCCTATTGATCGTATAGATATGATCTCTCAGCTCATTTGCGCGCGACCAGTAGGGGCGCGTGTATTCGGCCGTTTCCGGAACCTTAAGTTCGAATTGGGCGTTAACCCGTTCGTTTTCGCCGAACGATCTGTTATCCGCATTCTTGATCTTCACGGTCCATCCCTGTGGAGGTTTGACGATGATTTCAGCGCGACCGATCTTGATTGGGCTGCGGTTGATGATCGAACAGGTCAGACTAAACTGCTGGCCCGGAATCGCGACATTGAAAGTTTCGCGCGGCAGGAAAAGCGCCATGGGACCTTCGACTTGTTTGTCAGGATCTACCAAAACCTCCATCACAAGTCCGAGCGCTTTATTCATCGCGTCCTCGAACTCGCGCTCTTTATTTTCGAGCAGAAACAGAAGCTCCGCTCTGTTATTCTCGTCAATCTGTGAATTGCGGACCTTCTCGATCAATTCCCGTGTTGCGCGTGTCCCGGCCGCCAACTCGGGCGCGACGACCCAAGTCCGGCGAGCGTTGAACTTATTGATCGCCGTCTCAATCTGGGCGCCGATCTCGGTCAGGTTGGAAGTGATGTCGAGCGACGATCCGGCGAACCTGGCCAGACCGGCGATCGTCGAATCGAGCCCGTCAAAGAGAGACTTCTCGTTCTCGATTTTTGGGACGGCGGTCTCGACCAATTGCACTCCGGTCAACGAAGAGCCGGGCGGCGCTCCAGCCTGGCCGGCGCCCTGTGATCGCTGATAACTCAATCCCTCACGAGCGATTTCACGATAGGAACGGCCGAGCAATGGATCGTAGCCGCCGACCTCGATCTTCAAAGTCGCGGACGGCTCGTTCTCGCGAACGCTGAGATAGAGCTTTTTGACCTGCCACGGGCGCAGCCCCTCCTTCAATTGTTCGGGAAACATCTTCGGATCGGCCGCCGCCTTAAAGACCTCAAGACTCATCAACCCGGCCGTCTGATGGTTGCCATGCCCGTCACGCGGCTTGCCATGGAATCGCGAGACGATGATGTCCGGACGATACTTTCTCACGGCGCGCACGACATCGCCGAGAACAACATCGCTGCCCCAGCGCTCGAGGGTTTCATCCACCCTCTTCGAAAATCCGAAGTCGGTCACGCGAGTGAACATCTGATCGACGCCGTAATAGCGTCCCGCGGCCAGCAACTCTTCAGTCCGCAAGACTCCGAGCGCGTCATACAACTCCGGCCCGACGGCGTTGGCGCCGCCCTCACCGCGATTGAGCGTGAGCAGCCCGGTGCGGACGCATTGCGCGCGACTGAGCCAGGCGAGAAGCGCGCCGTCTTCATCATCCGGATGCGCCGTCGTATGGAGAACAGTCAAGGTCGAACGCAAACGCAAGAGCGCCTGCCACGTAGCCGCCGCGCCCTTATTTTCGTATACCTCTTGAACCTGGGCGTGTGAAGAGAGGCTCGTAAAGACTGCGAACGTCAGCAACAGGCAGAGCGCCGGCGCCGTTACTTTTCGCATTGGAATCCTCCTTGGTCTCCGATTTCTATGACGCAATGAAAGATAGTCGATGATCGCGGGGATTGACGCAGCGAAACGAACTTGAGCTCTTTCGTAATTCCTGGGACTCGGCCTTCTCTCTTGGTTGAGGTCCAGGTCCGTCCATTCTATGACTCTCTCATTAAGCCTGGCCGGCATAGCGATATTAACATAGATGAGGTTGATGCTACTCAGTCGCTCGGCAATGCGCCAAACGTTATACCACCGGCGCTTGAAATAAATTTCCAGGAGGCCGTCCCGAACTTTGAACCAGCCGGCGAGCGCTATACCGCCGAGGCCGAGCCAAAGCGCTCAAAGTTTCTTCGCGAGTTTGTGGGTCAGTTCCGCGAGCCCACTGAGGCGTTTCAGGAGCCATTCAAGGCTATTGAAACCCACTTCGGCTACCGTTGCCTGGGCCCACTCTGACTGTATATACCTGGACACGTATATGCCCTGCAGAGTATACTGCGGGAATGGAATCTGTATTCGAAATCATTGCGGAGCCGAACCGCCGCGCGATATTGAGCCTCCTGGCCTCGTCACAACAGTCGGTTGGAGATATCGAGCGTCAGCTTCATATGCCGCAGCCGACCGTGTCAAAGCACCTGCGAGTGCTGCGCGAGGCCGGGTTCGTCGAATCCACGGTGGACGCACAGCGCCGTCTCTACCGACTGAAACCTGAACCACTTCAGGAGGTGGATGCATGGCTGGCTCCGTTCCGTCGGTTCTGGTCCGCTCACGTAGATGCGCTCGAACGCCACCTCGACCGCATGGATCAATCAACGCCAACGAAAAAGAAGACAAGGAGAAATAGATGACCGATCGCGAGCAGTACACACCGGGGCCTGCCAGCGGGGCGCAGGTACGAAAGGACGGAGAGAAGTGGACGCTCATTCTCGTCAGAGAACTGCGCCACTCGCCGGAAAAAGTCTGGCGGGCGCTTACCGACCCGGCGCATCTGCGCGAGTGGGCTCCGTTTGACGCCGATGGGAGCCTGGGTACGGTTGGAACCACGGTGAAGCTCACCACGGTGGGAGCGCCCACGCCGCAGGTTTCCGAAACAACAGTGACGCGAGCCGACGCTCCCAAGGCGCTTGAGTACAACTGGGGTGGCTTCGATATCCGGTGGGAACTCGAAGCCTTCGGTGGCGGCACGCGCCTGACGCTGTGGACAAGCATCGATCGCCGCTTCATCTCAATGGGCGCTGCCGGGTGGCACATCTGCTTCGATGTGCTGGATCGGCTTCTCACCGGTCAGCCCATCGGACGCATCGTCGGCCCCGAGGCCATTAAGTTCGGCGGCTGGCAGCGATTGAACGCCGAGTACGCAAAGCAGTTCAGCGTTGAGGCCCCCGGTTGGCCGCCCAACGCCCCGAAGCATTGAAGCGTGGGAGGAAAACTTTATGGAATCGCCACTGCAGAAGCCGGCCCTCGTCGCCGCCAAGACCACCCCCAAAGCCAAGACCATCGTCTATTGGATCGTCACCGCGCTCTTCTGCCTGCAGATGAGCTTCACCGCATACGCGCAACTGCGCCTGCCGCAGGTGGCGGAGGAGTTCGCCCACCTCGGCTTCCCCACCTACTTCCGGGTGGAGCTCTCGTGGGCCAAGTTCCTCGGCGTGGCGCTGCTGATTGCGCCGGCGCCGGCGCGGCTCAAGGAGTGGGCCTACGCCGGCTTCGCCATCAACCTCGCCTCGGCGCTCATCGCCCACCTCTCGGTGGGCGATGGCCCTGAGGCATGGGGCTTTGCGGCGGCAACCGGCGCGCTCTGGGGGCTATCGTACTTCTTCTGGCGCCGCCTGCAGGCCACGCCGGCGAGCGCCTGACCGTGCGCCGCCAGTTGTTTAGGTCGTAGGAGCGCGAGGAGGCGGCGACGATGGCGATAACTTACCTTCGCAGACGTTCGTAAAGGCGGGCTGTGCGACCTATCCTCCCATTGACGCTGACCTTGAATTTGCGGTAGTCATGCCTTCAACATTATTCCAAAGTTGGAGTTGTATATGAAAAAGCCCGTCCCGGTGGAATCTGCCTCTGCATTAATCGATGAGAAGATCAAGGAGCTTGGGGACTGGCGCGGGAAGACGCTCGCGAAAGTACGCGAAATCATACACGAGGCAGACCCTGAGATCCTCGAAGAGTGGAAGTGGATGGGGACTCCGATCTGGTCCCATGGCGGCATCGTCTGCACGGGAGAGACGTACAAGAACGTCGTCAAGATGACATTTCCCAAGGGGGCTGCGTTGAAGGACCCTTCAGGTCTATTCAACTCCAGCCTGGACGGGAATGCCAGGCGCGCTATCGACATCCACGAAGGCGACAAGGTCGATGAGGCGGCCTTGAAGGATCTCATCCGCGCTGCAGTGGCGCTCAATCTCATGGGCAAGAGCAAGCCGAAGCCACGGCGAGCGAGTCGTAAGCGGGCCGACTAGCTTCATCGCAGGTACTGGCCTATCTATTGTGAGCTGTCGCATTTTCATACCGACATCAGCTTGGAGGACGTAACCTTCGGCTTTCAGCGCGCTGACCTGGAGACACACAGATGAGCATGAAGATCGTGGTACCCGATGACTTTCCCGTTGTTCTGAGCGGCTCGCCGGCAGAGCGGCGCCTGCGCGCGCTCGGCGACGTTACGGTCTACACCGAGCGCGGCTCCGAGCAGGAAGCGGAGTTAGTGCGGCGCATCGGCGCCGCTGACATCGTAGTCAGTCTGCGAGCCTACACGCGCTTCTCCGAGAGCGCGCTTACTGCTTGCCCTTCTGTGCAGATGATCTCGATCTGGGGGACAGGAACGGACAACGTTGATCTGGCCGCGTGCCGCAGGCGAGGCGTTACGGTTGGGCACACGCCAGGGGTCAATGCGCACGCGGTCGCTGAGCACACGCTGGCGCTTATGCTCGCGGTCACTCGGCGCATCCCATCGCTGGACAGGGACGTACGCAGTGGCCAGTGGCCGCGCGGACTCCTGGTCCAACTCGAAGGGAAAACGCTCGGGATAGTCGGACTTGGGGCTATCGGTCGCCGCGTGGCCGCGCTGGCCGCGCCGTTTGGGGCGCGTCTGTTGGCGTCGACCTGGGGAGCGGACGCAGGGCGGGCAGCGGCCGTTGGGGCTCGTCACGCTCCCATTGAGACGCTACTGCAGGAATCGGATATCGTGAGCCTACATCTGCGGCTCAGCGCTGAGACCGAAGCAGTCATCAACCGCGAGCGTCTCGCATTGATGAAGCCGGACGCATTTCTGTTGAACACTGCGCGGGGCCGCTTAGTGGATCGGGAGGCGCTCGTTGACGCGTTGCGACATGGGCGTCTGGCGGGGGCGGCGCTCGACGTGTTCCATGAAGAGCCGATTTCGGCAAGTGACCCGCTTCTGACGCTACCGAATGTCATCTTGACGCCGCACAACGCTGGAATGACGCAGGAGGTGATCGACGTGGGATTATTGCAGACTGTCGATAACGTCCGGCGTTTTCTGCAGGGGGCTGCGCAGCTAACCCCGTCCAACGCCTGATCCGGGAGCGGAACGTGATCTGCTCGAAGCTTGTGAACACGATGACCGGCGAGTCATGGCGCAAACATCTGAAGACCAAAGAGGAGACTCAACGGCTCTAGCTATGGCTTGGCGCTCACTCCAACCTGCGCGCCTGTCGTCTGATTGAAACGCGACACATCATTATCCAGCAGCGTCTTCAGCTTGCCCAGCGCATCGTCCAGCCGCCGTTTGAGAATGGCGTGAAACTCCTTGCTCTGATCGGTCGGTTTGAAGCCGGGATTGCCCGCCATATCGCCCGCGCCGTTGCCGACCTGTCCGAGCAAATGCAGGTAATGGAAGTAAATGGTCATCGGCTCGCGGTAGGCTTTCGGGTCGTTCTCGTGCGCGACAGGTTGCAGTAAGAGGTCTTCGACCGCCTTCAGCTTCTTATCCAGGGCCTTCGCCGCCGCAACCTCATTGGCGGAGTTCGGCTCATTCCCCTTTTGCTTGACGAGGTCTTCAAGCTGTTTGCGAATACGCTCGATGTTGTTGATGGCGTCTACGGCCAGATTGGTTTCGTCGGTCAGCAGTAGAGCAAAATCCACGCCCTCTTTGACTTCGGCGTCAGGGACGCCGAGGTTCGGATCGGCCAATATGCGCAACTGCTGCGTAACCTTCGCGCCGCCTGCTTCCAATTCAACTTTGTACAAACCGGGGCCGGCGAGAAGGGGTTGCTGGGGCGGCCCAATGCCGTAATGGAAGATGCCACGCGTCTGGCGACCCTGGAAGCGCGGCTCCTGCCAGACTTGCGGATAAGTCTCCGGCGTCGTGCGTAACTCGACCGCGCGCGGGCCCTGGGCGTAACGCAGATTCCAGCGAAGGCTGTTAATCCCCGCCGCGCCATTGGCAGTGAGTTTGTTGACGAGGCGACCTTCGGCGCTGGTGATCGTGATGGTCACCGGCCCCGCGTCTTTCAGGAAGTATTGCAGGTACGCTCCTGTCGGGAAGTTGCGAATGACTTCGCCCGCCGTGCCACCTCCCGCTGTCGCAGGATTGACGGGCGCGCCGTCGCCGCGCCCGCCAAATCCCCCTCCACCGCGTCCGCCTTGCCCGGCGCCGGGGGCCGCGCCCGCTTGCGCGCCTGCGCCGCCACGCCCGCCAGCATTGGCCGCGCCGCCAGCCGCCGCCTCCTCTGCGCTTTCACCGCCGCCAAAACCACCGCGGCCGCCAAAGCCGATCGGCGTATTCATAAAACTGGGCGGGCGCGAGACCAGCCGGTACGTCGGGCGCGGCTCAAACAGAGTCGCCACAGCGTTGTTGATCTCCGGTCGCGCCTTCTGCACCGGCGCCAGGTCGTCCAGAATCCAGAAGCCGCGTCCCGAGGTCGCAACCACCAGGTCGTTATACGCCGGCTGAATTTCTATCCAGGAGACGCCCACGTGCGGCAGATTCAACTGCAACGATTGCCACGTCGCGCCGTCATCGTGGGAAACATAAAGCGCGTTCTCAGTGCCTGCGTAGAGCAAGCCCGGCGCCTTTGGGTCTTCGCGCACGACACGCACATAGCTGAAAACCGATTTCGGAATGCCGCCGCCAAGAAACTTCCACGTCTTGCCGTAATCGGTTGTTTTGTAGATGTAGGGGTCGCGGTTATTGATTTGATGGCCGTCAACTGAAATATACGCCGTTCCGCGCGCGTGGCGCGAGGCTTCG
The DNA here is from genome assembly GCA_035714085.1 of Blastocatellia bacterium. Taxonomy (GTDB): domain Bacteria; phylum Acidobacteriota; class Blastocatellia; order RBC074; family RBC074; genus JAJVID01. Next base: position 18,131 of record DASTMP010000306.1, on the reverse strand, counting down.
ATGTTGTTAATTGAACCCCATCTCAAAAAGCCCGGCGTCTTGGCCGTCAAGTCCTTTTGCCAGGTCTTGCCGCCGTCTCGCGAGAGGCTGACGACGCCGTCATTCGAACCGATCCAGAGAACGCCTTTCTCGAGCGGCGATTCCGCGATCGAGAAGATCGTGCAGCACTCTTCGACGCCCAGATTGTCATGCGTGAGTCCGCCCGACGGCCCCTGCTTGCTCTTGTCATCGGTAGTCAGGTCGGGGCTGATGATCTTCCAGCTTTGCCCGCCGTTGGTCGTGACGTGCAGATATTGGCTGCCGACATAAACGGTGTCGCTGTCGTGCGGCGAGATGTAGACCACGTGCGTCCAGTTCCAGCGGTACTTGGAATCGATCGCGGGCGCGTCGAGGAATTTCTCCGGCCACACGTCGACCGAGCGCGAAACGCCGGTTCTGACATCGTAGCGTTCGACGCCGCCCGCGTAGCATGTGCCCCAGATGATATTGGGATTTTTTGGGTCGGGAATCGCAAAACCCGATTCACATCCGGCCGTGCGTTGCCAGGTAATGTTACCGCCGAGGCTCGCCCCCGCGCCGCGCGTCGAGGACTTGTCCTGCTCATTGCCGTGCAGGCCGTAAGGCACGGCGTTGTCCGTCGCCACGTGATACATCTGCGCGATGGGCAGCGTGACGCGCCGCCATTGCTGGCCGTGATTGGTCGTAATCATCACGCCCGCGTCGTTGCCGATCATCATCCGGTCGGCGTCGGTCGGGTCGGCCCACATATCATGATTGTCGCCGCCCGCTTGAATGTTGCGCGCCGTCTGTCCGCCGTCCATCGAAACGACCATCGTGTTGTTTGGGAAATAGACTTCATCGGCGTTTTTCGGCGAGACCAGCATACGCGTGTAATAGTGCGGGCGCTCGGCCAGGATGTGCTGGTAGTTGACGACCTTCCATTGCTCGCCGCCATCGTCCGAACGCCAGAGCGAGCCTTTGCCGTTCCAACCAGTCTCGATCAACGCATAAACGCGCTGCGGGTTGCTCGGCGCAATGGCGACGGCGATCTTGCCTAGCGGGGATTCGGGCAAGCCCTGCGCGGGGGTGAGCCGCTTCCACGTCGCGCCGCCGTCGGTTGATTTGAACACGCCACTTCCCTGTCCGCCGCTGTACTTGCCCCAGGTGTAGATCACAAACTCCCACGTCCCGGCGAACAGAATGTTCGGATTGGTTGGATCCATCGCGATCTCCGACACGCCCGTGTTCTCGTTGACAAATAGCGTCTGCTCCCAGGTCTTGCCGCCGTCCTTCGTGCGATAGACGCCACGCTCCTTCTGCGGCCCGTAGCCGTGCCCGACTGCGCCGACGTAAACGATGTCCGGGTTGGTGGGATGGATGATGATGCGCGAGACGCGTCCTGTGAGTTCCAAACCCATATGCGTCCAGGTCTCGCCTCCGTCGGTTGATTTGTATACGCCGTCGCCTATGGAGATACCGCTGCGAATCCAGCTCTCGCCCGTCCCGGCCCACACGATGTTGTGATCTGACGGGCTGATGGCCAGCGCGCCGATTGATTGCGATTTCTGTTTGTCGAACACGGGCTTCCACACCACGCCGCCGTCGGTGGACTTCCACACGCCGCCCGAAGCCGAGCCCGCGAAATAGACGTTCTTGTCGCCAGGCGGGCTGACCACCGCAGACACGCGATTGCCCGGCGGCCCGACGTAGCGGAATTGCAAGCGGCTCAGGTCAACGCCATTGATGACGGTCGGCCCATCGGTCATCTGGATTTGCAGTTGTTGTGGCTGTGACGCGGCGCCGCGCTGCGCAGCGGGTTGCTCGACGATGACGGTCAGCAGCGCCAACACGCAGAAAAAGATGCGAAACGGAGTGTTCATATGCGTCTCCTATGTCGCCGCAGCGACGCCTGAGTGTCTGCTTAAAGCGGTTTGTAATTGAATCTACGGTGAACATGACCGGTTGACGCGGCGCGAGTCTTGTACGCCTGTAAGGCAAGTTGAACTGAATTAGGGGGCGGCTGCGCGCGCTCCACTTCGCGGGGCAAAGCGCATGCGCCCTATGACCGCTCGCCATAAGCGGGTTCATGCGACAACTTTTTCTGTTTCTATAAAACCATTGTTGACTCAGCGAGGACGGCGTGTTAAACGTCACCTGCTGTTGCCCATTGGCTAATAACGTACAGCAAAATCAATAGCAGGAAAAGTGAATGCTGAATGAAAGCGCCCGCTGAAGCAGTTCACTACTTCCGCAATTCGCTACTTCCGCAGTTCACTACTTCCGCATTTCATTACTTCCGCAGCTCGGACTTGAACATCATTTTGGCCAATGACTCAGCGCATCTTAATGGTATGCGACACCACGGGTCAAAATGGCTGAAGCGATGACCAAAGCCGCCGAATAAGGAGGAGCGCGTATGAGAAATAAACACTATGCAAATGTTGCTATTGTAGCTATCTGTTTAGTCATCAGCGGATGGGCATTGGCTGCATCCGTCGCTCTGGGAGTTCTCCAAAATCCGGATAAAGTTATTATCCATAAAGCGCCTCAGATCGATGGTCCAGATATATAAATCTGAAAGGCCAGAGCTGCTAATTATGCATGGCGATACTATAGAAGTGTCACTTGCTTCTTACTACGAGGAAATGAAGGGAATGATAGAGCGAATGATAGAGCGAGTGAACTATCCTGTTAACAGCATTAACAGCGTTAACAGGATAGAGTTTAATCTATGCGAAGCGGCATTTAGTGACGGCACACTCTATTCTGGTGGACGCATGCACAAGCGCAATCCAGACCTTAATGGCCAGCGAAAGTGGATTGAAATAAAACAGTAAGTATCCACCCGGATTACACAATAGAAATTACCTGCCCAATTTTAAGCGCCTCCTATACCATATCAGGAGTTTTCTGATGAGCCAGAAGATAGATCGCCGTGGTTTTCTGAAAACGGCGCCTGCGGCCAGCGCTGCGGCGTATGCGTGTCTCTTCGCGCGCGTGGACGGACAGACGTCTAAACCAACCAGCATGAGAATGGGAACGGCGTCCTACACTCCGGCTGGCGATTACCCGATACGTCCAAAGCGCGGCGCCGATGTGCGGATCAAAGATCGTTTCTGGGGGCCAAAGATTCGGACCAACGCGGAAGTGACGATTCCGTTTGAAGTACAGAAATTCGAGCAGGCCGACCGCGAGCTAGGCGTGAATGTGCTCGAAGCCGCGATCACATCGCTTCAGACCCATCCTGATCCGGCGCTTGAAGCGCAGGTGGAGCGGCAGATTCGCGCGCTGGCGTCGGAAGCTTGGAGGGGAAATTCCAACTTCGAAGTCGCGGCTGCTTACTATCACGCGACAGGCAAACGAGACTTGCTGGATCAGGCCATCAAGACCGCCGATAGGCTTTACGAAAACTTCAAAGTCAACAACCCGCCGTTTTCGGGGGGCGAACGCGACGCCATCAACTGCGTTCAACTCTATCTGGCGACAGGAGACAAGAAACATCTCGACCTGGCGAAGCACTACCTGGACATTCGTGGCTTGGAAAACTCCGTCAACCGTAGCCGGCACAACCAATCCTACAAGCCGGCGCTGGAACAGAGCGAGGCGGTAGGTCATGCGGTGAACTGCCTCTCGCTGATGGTCTCGCTCACTGATGTCGGCGTCCTGACCGGTATACGCGACTATTTCAACGCTGCGGAACGCATGTGGACCGATGTCGTTGAGCGGAAGATGTACATCACCGGCGGCGCCGGCTCGACCGGCAATGAAGGCTTCGGCGAGCCATACTCACTGCCGAACATTTCAGCGTATGCTGAGACTTGCGCCGCGCTGATGTTCATCACGCTCAACCACCGGATGTTTCTCGCTACAGGCGACAGCAAGTACATAGACGTGATGGAACGCGGCATGTACAACAATGCGCTGTCCGGCGTCGCCGCTTCCGGCGCCCGCTTCTTCTACGTCAACCGCTTGGCGAGCGCGGGCGACGGGCGCGACACGCGCTGGGAGCGCGCGTCTCTTGAGTGCTGTCCGCCGAACCTTGTACGCTTTCTCGCCGCCATGCCTGGCTTCGTCTACGCGCAGGACAAGAAAGACGACATATACGTGAACTTGTATTTGTCGAGCGACGCTTCTTTCAATATCGCCGGAAAAGACCTCGCGCTCGCGGTCGAAAGCGAAATGCCCTGGGGCGGCAAATCGAAGATCACGGTGTCGGCGATACAGGATATCCGTGGCGCGATCAAGCTTCGCGTTCCGGGTTGGGCGCGCAACCAACCGACGCCGGGGACGCTCTACACCTATCAGCACAAGCTCGACAAACAGCCAACCTTGTCGGTCAACGGCAAAGCGGTCAGCGCGGTCGGGGACCGCGCTGGATACGTTTCGCTTGAGAGGGTGTGGCAGAACGGAGACTTCATCGAGATTGAATTCCCGCTGGAGGCGCGACAAGTGGTGGCCGATTCTCGCGTGCTGGGGAATCGCGGCAGGGTCGCGATTGAACGCGGGCCAATCGTCTACTGCGCTGAATGGCCCGAAGCGCCTGACGGTCGCGTCCTCGATCTGTCGCTGGAGGCCACGAGCGAACTGAAGCCAGCGTTTGACGAGTCGTTGTTTGGAGGAGTGACCATGATTGCATGCCAAGCGCGGCGAATGACGCGCCCATCATTACCGCCGCAACCAATCAGGCTGATTCCTTACTATCTCTGGGCTAACCGTGGCGCGGGAGAGATGAGCGTTTGGCTGCCGACGCGTGAATATGAGCCTGGCGACATCGGCCCGGCGGGCGGATTCATCTTCTACAAAAACCCAAACTCCGCCGCCGACGGTTGGCGGTATCTGGAGGCCGCGCCAGTTGATCAGAGCGCCGGAGCGAAGTGGGGTTGTTTTCGCCGCGCGCTTACTGGCGCCCGCGGAACAACGGTTGGCGCGGGCAAGAAAAATACCGAGGAGATGCTCGCCGCCTGTCCGGAACGAGGAACAGCGGCGGAGCTATGCGCCAACTACAATCTGAATGGCGTGGGGGGCTGGTTCCTGCCGTCGCGCGACGAACTGGCATTGATGTATCGCAACCTGAAGGCCGCCGGCGCCGCGGACTTTCGCGATGAGGGATTGGCCGATAACTTTACCTACTGGAGTTCGTCGCAAGTGAGCGCGGACATGGCCCACCACATTGACTTCTCCGATGCTGGCCGACAGCACTACGATGATAAGGATTTTCCGCGCCGCGTTCGCGCAATCCGCGCGTTCTGACGCTTCAGCGCGCAAGGCTGATTTTCTCGGCGGCAGATGAAGCGCGGGCCTTTCGGCGGGGCGGACGGAGGCGCAAAACGATGGGGTTCTACGATTGCAGGTGCATGGTTACCGGTGTGAGTCTGAAAGGAGCTGACGCGGCTCTCGTCCTACTGCATCAATCATCTGACCACTACGTTCCTCTGGCGCTCGCAGTTAAAGGTAACTACAACCGCCTTGGCTCGATCGACGGGATTGATGAGGACGCTAACACTCAGTCGGTAATGCGGTTCTTTCAGGAGAGCTTACGGTCCGGCGTCTTCACTGTCGATGAGGAATACCTGCGTGGACACGGATGTTTCCCGATTCAGACTATTGAGGATCTCCTCCAATGTTTTGAGCGGAATATGAATGATGGGGAAGGTGTTGCTGTCCTGAATGGGCAGTCGGTCGTGTTCGCCCTGATTGCTCGGTCCGTTTGGGACACAATCGCGGAAGCAGCGCCCACACCCGTTGAGCCAGCGATGACATCGTTCAAGCGACTGTTCAAAGCGTCCCCGGTCGGATTGGAAATCTACGCCAGGTCTGTGGGAGCGGTGTCTAAGCATATCGGCGAACTTGCAGCCGTTGATTCATTGTTGAATAGGCGTAGACTGTCGTGGCAGCCATCCGAGGCGACGGGGCAGGACTACCCTGAGGAAATGCGGCAATACCTGGATGAGGCGAGAGGGATCTTCTCCGATTCGCCAACGATCCTGGCGGCGTTGCGCCGCTACGAGCAAGAGATTGGAGACTTGCTCACAGACGAGTGAGGCCGAACCAGGCGCTGCGCCTTACCGCGGAGGCGCCAGATGATTCTATGGTTCAATCTCCTTCAGCCACCGCGGCGGGTAACCCTGGCGTTAGACCGCAGCCATAGCGACTTACTTTGAGAACCAAAGGAGAGAAGAAGAGGAAACGTGCTTTTGGCGGCAAGCGGTCTAGCAAGCGATTCGACTGGAGCCGCCGAGGCAAGTTTCGCCTGATTTCTTCGGCGTCGCTTGGCGGCCCGGTCAACCTGGATGTTGGGCAGATTTCTACGACATCGCGTACGCAATATCTATGATTATTCACCTCGGATATATACATGAACTCGTGCGGTATCCTGTCAGATAGTGTTCGGCAGCGACGAAGTGGGGCCAATGCTTGGTATGACGATGCGCGATGCGCGATGTATGATGATTAACCTAGACCCAGATACGGCCAAACAAGACCCACGCGTCATGAAGGCGGCCGTGCGTCTGAACAAGAATAATGCGGGAGCTTATGGAACGGTAGCGCGCACGGGCCAAATCAGCGTGGGGCAGTCAGTAAGTTTGATAATCGAAACACAAGTCTGAAATCGCGTGAGCTTAAAGATAGGCTATGGGGATGAATATGTCCGGAGATGAGAAGCATGAGTTCCCACAATGGGAGGAGTTGTATCAGGAACAAGAGGTCGAATCCATGCCATGGTTCAACCCTGAACTAGACGACGACCTCGAAAATGCGCTGGATGAACTCGGCTTGCAACGCGGGGACGCGCTCGACCTCGGTACTGGCCCCGGCACTCAGGCTATAGAGCTCGCTCGCCGAGGATTTACTGTGACGGCGACCGATATTTCCGAAGCGGCCATCCGCCTGGCCAGGGAGAAGGCCCAGAGGCAAGGGCTCGAAATCACCTGGGAGCAGGACGACATAATTAACACCCGGCTCGACAGACAGTTCGATCTCATTTTTGACCGCGGATGTTTCCACGTTCTCGCGCCTGAGCGGAGGGAGGATTACGTCAAGATAGTCAGTGGCCTGCTGAAGACGAGCGGCTATCTGTTCCTGAAATGCTTCAGTCGCTTACAGCCTGGAGAGCAAGGGCCGTACCGATTCACGCCTGATCAGATTCGGGAGATTTTCGGTGGCCGGTTGAGTGTGCTGTCAATAAAAGAGACAGTATATCAGGGCACGCTAGACCCGCTCCCACGGGCGCTGTTCTGCGCAATACGGCGGGAGAAATAGGTTATAACCGAAAAGATTGGGGATGAAATGTTTCAAGATCTGTGGTTTGGTTGGCGCATACTGCGAACGAATAAAACGCTCGCGATGGTGGCCGCGCTCTCGCTGGGGCTGGGCATTGGCGCGACGAGCATAATTTACGCGCTGATAGATCAACTGCTGATTCACGACGTGACGGGGCGCGAGCCGGAGCGGTTGGTCACTTTCAACCACGGCCCGTGGAGTTCTTATCCAAATTTTCGGGATATCCGTGATAGCGGTGTTTTCGCGCAGTTGGCCGCTGATACCGGCTGTTATCCGGAGCCTCGCTGGCGTGAAGGCGATCGGACCCATGCGATCGCCGCGAGATGCGTTTCGGGAAACTTCTTCGAAGTGATGGGATTGCGGGCGGCGTTGGGACGCGTGTTTACTGAGGACGAGGCCGTCGCTGAGAAGAGCCCGCGCGTAGTTGTCATCAGCCATCAATTCTGGCAGCAGCAGCTCGGCGGCGATCAGAATGTGATCGGACGAATTCTCACGCTGAACCACACCGCCTACACGATCATTGGCGCGCTCCCGCCCGACGTTCGCGGGAATTACGGACAGGTCATCGTGCCCTTCAGCGCTGATCTTTATCCCCGTTTGTTCGAGCGGGACAGCACGACGATGGGACTCACCGGACGCTTATTGCCTGGCCGCACGCCGGAACAAACGCAGCAGGCGCTCATGGGCGTTCTGCGCGGCCTGGCAAAGCTGTTTCCTGACAAGATGAAGCTTAAGCAGGAATCACCGCCGAAATTGACGCCGGTTCTGGGGCTGGCCAAGTACGGGAAAGATTCGTGGGAAATAAAGTTTTCAGTGATGCTCGGCGCCGTGGCGGCGCTGGTCTTGTTGATCGCCTGCGCCAATGTGGCGGGATTGCTGCTGGCGGGAGGCGTCGCGCGGCGGCGTGAAATCGCCATCCGGCTGGCCGTCGGCGCGACGCGATGGCGGCTAATTCGGCAACTCATGGTCGAAGCCACATTGTTGGCGGCGACCGGAACGGCGGCGGGCGTCGGATTCGCTTTTCTGGCTTCCGGAGTCTTGCGGAATGTTTCGCTCAGTGGCGATGTGATGCAGTCTGAATTCACCCCCGACTGGCGTTTCGCGTGCGCGGCCGCGGCGCTCGGCGTGATCGCCGCGTTCGTCAGCGGAATCGTTCCGGCCCTGGCCTCCTCACGAATGAATTTATCCAACGCCATGCGCGTCAGCCAAACGACGACGCCGCGATTGTGGATGCGCTCCCTGCTGGTCATTGCGCAGATCGCTGTTTCGGTGATCCTGCTGCTCGGCGCGTTCGTTTTCATCCGCAACCTGATTCACGTGCTGCGCTTCGATCCAGGCTTCGACGCCGCGCATACGTTGCAATTCGACCTGACGACGACCGACCCGAAAATCTATCCGGTCGCGCTACGCGAAAAGGTCTACCGCGATCTCGAATCTCACCCTGGCGTGGAAGCGGTTTCGTGGGCTTGGTATATGCCATTCAACTTCGCCTATGGCGAATATCAACTTCGCCGCGCGGATACATCTGATGCGCCGGCTTTCAAAGTGACGGCGCAGGGTATCGGCCCTGGCTATCTCAAAACGATGGGGATTCGGTTGTTGGCCGGGCGCGAACTGGATTGGAATGACGTCCCGCTCTACGACAAAGCGGCGGTCGAACCGGTGATCATCAATCAAGCCTTCGCGCGCAAATATTTCCCCGACGGCAATCCGGTCGGGGAGCGGCTGATCGTCGGACTCGACGGAGACGCCAAGCAGATAGAGATCATCGGCGTTTCGGCCAACACCAGTTTTGTGAATAGTCTGGGAGAGGAATCTGCGCCGCTGATTCAACCGCTATCCAATCTCAGACACAGTTTTATCGTGCGTGTCACAGGCTCGCCCGCCGTAGCAGCGCCAGAGTTGGCGAAACTCATTGAGCGGAATGTGCCAGGAGCCGCTGTCGGTTATTTCACCGGTCTAGAGCGTCTCAATAATGGGATCATTGCGACCCGCTTGGCTACCGCGCTGCTCGGAGTCCTGGCCGCGCTGGGACTCGTCCTTGCGTTGATCGGCTTGTGTGGCATTTCGATCTACAATGTCGCGCGGCGCACGCCGGAGATAGGCATCCGCATGGCGCTCGGCGCAACACCCGGTCACGCGATGCGGCTGATGCTACGCGAGAGTTTGACGCTGGTTGCGGCAGGGGCTGTGATCGGCGCCGTCGGCGCATCGGCGCTAACTCGCTTACTGCGCGGATTCCTGGCGGCGGGGATCAGCCCGTTAGACCCGCTGGCCTTCGCGGCGATGCTGGTGACTTTGCTCGTCACTGCGACCACTTCCGTCTATTTCCCTTCCCGACGCGCAGCGAGGGTTGATCCGCTTGCGTCATTGCGACACGAATGAATTCGATGGCCGCCTTAACCCGGACGGCGCTCTATGAGAATTATGCGAGCTCTGAAGTATAATCTTCAACCTTCCATTTTATGGGCGTCTATAAACATGTAATGTAATCTATAACACGCCATGTGAAATCGGCGGGCAGCGAGAACCTCTTATCGGCTATTGAATCAACCTATGAACACTCGTCGCCAGTTCCTGATTCGCGCGCCACTGAGCGCGCTCGTCGCGGCCAGCGCATGTCGCAACGCGCCACCGCAAACCGATTCGTCGTCTACGTCAACGACGGCGGGCGCGCCGCCCACGTTCGGTACCGGGGCCGGTTCCGGTCCGGAAGTGACAGCGGCGACATTCGCTGAGGCGGAAAGGCTGATGCAAGTCACGATGACGCAGGCTGAGCGGCAGCAGGCCGCCGACTCGTGGCGCCAGTCGTTGGCGCAGTATCTCGAGCGTCGCACCGGGCCGCGGAAAGTGGCGATTGCGGACACCGACGCGCCGGCCACACTCTGGAACCCGGCGCTTCCGGGCGCAATGACGCTGTCGGCGCCAGATCGTTTCGTGCGATCCAAAGCCGACGGCGCGGCGCTGCCTTCATCCGACGACGACATCGCTTTCGCCTCTGTGACGCAACTGTCCAGATGGATCGAGTCGCGGCGGCTTACTTCCGAGCGACTTACGAATATCTATCTCAGGCGCATCGAACGGTTGGATCCGAAGATAAGATCGATCATCACGCTGACCAAAGATCACGCCCTCGCCCGCGCGAAGGCTGCCGACGCCGAGATCGCCGCCGGCAAATACCGCGGCCCGCTGCACGGCATACCGTACGGCGTGAAAGATTTGCTCGACACGAAAGGCATTCCGACCACATACGGCGCCGAACCATTCCGCAACCGCGTCCCCTCCGCTGACTCCGCGGTTGTCCGCAGGCTGAACGACGCCGGAGCGGTGCTGTTGGCTAAGCTGTCGCTCGGGGCGCTCGCGCTCAACGACATCTGGTTCGGCGGCCAGACAATGAACCCGTGGCTTTTGGAAGAGGGCGCGTCAGGATCGAGCGCAGGGCCCGGAGCGGCGACAGCCGCGGCGCTGGTGGCGTTTTCTATCGGCAGCGAGACCGGCGGGAGCATTGTCAGCCCCGCGATGCGCTGTGGCGTGACCGGCCTGCGCCCGACGTTCGGACGCGTGCCGCGCACCGGCGCGATGACGCTCTGCTGGTCTCTTGACAAGCTCGGGCCCATGACACGGACAGTCGAAGACGCGATGTTGGTCCTTCACGCCATTAGCGGGCCTGACGCGGGCGACCCGTCGAGCGCGCCATGCCGGCTCGACTTCGACGCCATGGCGCCCGTTGCGGGATTGAAAGTCGGCTACATCGCCCAGTGGATGAAAGAGAGTCCGGCGACAGACGTCGACCGGGCGGCGATGGAGACGATGAAGAAGCTGAAAATGGAACTGAAGGAAGTGACGCTTCCCGATTGGCCGTACAGCTCACTTATGCCGATTCTATTTGCAGAGGGCGCGGCGTCTTTCGAGGAACTGGCGCTTAATCATCAACTCGGCTCACTCAAGGCGCAGGTCAAGGACGCGTGGCCCAATTTATTCCGTCAGGCGCGATTCCTTTCGGCGGTCGATTTCGTGCAGGCCGATCGATTCCGGCGCAAGGTGGCGTTGGAAATGGCGCGCATCTTCAGAGAGGTCGATCTGATGATAGTGCCGTCGCTGCGCGACGAGCAGCTCACCATCACGAACTTCACCGGTCATCCTTCGCTCACGCTGCGCGCAGGATTCGTCAAGGTCTCGGAAGCGCGAAGTGACTGGGCGCCGGATCCGGCGAATCCGCTGCCAAAGTTCAATCCCCCTCGTCGAGTGCCGCACGGGATCACGATTCTTGGCCGCCTATTCTGCGACGGAGAGGTCGGGCGTGTGGGAATGGCGCTCGAACGGGAATTCGGCGTGGTAACGGAAAGGCCGGCGGGGTTCTAGTTTATGATCTTCAGGGATTGACGCTCTCCGCGACCGCTTCCTGAGGAGAGAATCTCCGCATCAGTTCGTTGATATATCGGGTAGCTTTGGAGCACTGCGGCATTTCGGCGCCCAATTCTTCACTGGCGCGACGGTTGGAGTACACGACGTCGGCGTTCAAGAAAGGCGCGTAATAATTGAGCGCCGCCATCAATGCCCGGCCGCTTCTCCAGTCCTTGGCGGTTCGCAAACCGCTGACGGAAGAAGCAGGCCCGGCTAGCCTGATTCGGCCGTAGGAACGGTCCTCCCGGCGGACAGTCTCAATGATCTCCGAACAGGTGGGCGCCGCAGCCCGTCCCGCCGAAATGTGATAGTTCCTGTATCGAAGCGAGTCCTTACTGACGAGCCGGCTGATGACATCGGCCGTGTAATCGACCGGGACCATGTCAACCTGAGCGTCCGGGTCAATGGGCACGTCGCCCAAGCTCCTCATCACTGGAATCACCCACAGGATCGAGCGCGCCATCCGTCTGCTCCTGACGCCGCGACTGAGCACGATGCTGGGTCTGACGACAATTACGTCCAGACCGCTCTCGGCGATCAGGCGTTCGGCATGCCGCTTCGATCTGGTATATCCGTTTTCATAACCGTTGAAGCCGGCGTCTTCCGCGACCTCACTGTGCTTCGGGCCCAGGCAAACGGATGCGGTGCTGACGAAAAACACCTTCGGCCGGCGCGCCATCCGCCGGACGAATTCGATCAGGCGGCGCGCTGCCCCGACGTTTGTGTTCCAGCACCGTCCTGCGTCTTTGAACGAGGTCTCCCCGGCGCAGTGGATGATCGTGTCGACGTCGTTCTGGGAGTTCAGCGGCAGGCCGAAGCTCTCGGCGGTGACGTCGCCGGCAAGCGCCAAGATCCGCGGCGTGTCCATCAACCCGCCGCCGCCGCTGTCGTTCAAGCGGGCCCGTAGTCTGCGAGCCGCCTCCCGGTTGTCGCCTGCGCGCGCGATCGCCCGCACGCTCCAACCGCGCTTCATAAGCGCGACTGCGATTTCTCCGCCAAGCAACCCCGTCGCCCCGGTTACCAGGGCGACCTTTCCGGACTCGTCGAGAACCCGCATAGCTGTCCCTCCGCGTATATTTCTGTTTATTGTGAATAGAGCAATGTTGACAGGCCGATACCGAGGTCGTTAGCTTGTCACAAATAAAGGTTAAGGTTAAGCCGAAAGGCGCCGGACGGTTCGATTGGCGCAGAGATGGCGAGTTTACATGGCTTTGCGCGCTTTGAAAATAAAAACAGGGAAACCTTGAAAAATAAAACGGTCCATTATTCATGTTGTTCTGGCGGCTTACGATTCGGGTATGATTGCGAGCACGGCCAGGCAAAAATCAGAAGCGATCGGTCTTCAGATTCCACCCGAAACGCTCCGGTTGATAGCCGAAACGGAAATTATTCTTGATCTGTTCGCGTATGCTGCGACGCGCCCGCTTTTTCCGGCGCTTTTACCAACCAATATTTCATCCGAAAGGATCGTATGAGTCTGGAGACCCCGCGACAAAACGATGAAGTGAGGATTCGGCGGTATCAGACGCTGCTGGAAATCTCGGAGGCGATAGCTTCAAATCGCGACCTTGCTTCACTTTTCCACAACCTTGCGCAGCATTTGCGCACAGTGGTTGATTTCGACGTAGTCTCGACACTGCTCTACGATCCGGCGCGTGACGTCATGCGCATACATATGCTCGAACCGCCTCAGCCCGATGGGCTGATCGGTCCCACAGAAATGCCGGTTGATGATGTCCCCAGCGGATGGGTCTGGAAGACGCAGGAGCCATTGATCATTCAGGACGCCGCGCTGGAAACCCGCTTTCCTCAGATCAACAAATGGGCGCGTCAGAACGGCGTGAAGTGTTACTGCGCCCTCCCACTCACTTCAGCGGGCAGACGTTTGGGGGCGCTTGGATTCGCTAGCGTAAAGGATGCGGTCTGGAACGATGACGATCTGGAGTTTTTGACGCAGGTGGCCAGGCAGGTTGCGGTCGCCATCGACAATGCGATTAATTTTGAAAGCGTTCGCTCCGCTGAGCGGCGGGCGGCGCGCGAGCGGGATCGCATCAGACTGTTGCTGGACATTAACAACGCGGTCGTTTCACATCTTGAACTCGATGATCTAGTGAAAACGATTTCCGCGAGCCTGCTCGGCATCCTGCCGCACGAGGCGGCTGGAATCGCGCTCTACGAACCGGAACAGAATCTGTTGCGGGAGTACGTGAACGTCGCCTACAAACGCTTCGATGCTTTTCAGAAAGGAACGGCAATCCCTTTGGAAGGGACGCCCGCCGGTCTGGTGTTCACCTCGGAACAACCGCTTCTGCTAAGGCGACCGGACCCGGAGCGATTCCCCGCTGATCAGACGCAACGACCAACCGAAGGCAGCCCCAAATCCGCCTGTCTGGCGCCGCTCATTTCACACGGCCGGAAACTCGGCATTGTGGGCGTGGCGAGCGCGCAAGAGGACAGGTTCACTAAAGAAGATCTGGAGCTGCTCGCTCAGGTCGCTGATCAGGTCGCCATCGCCGTGGATAATGCCCGCAATTTTGAGCGGGCGCGTGAAGCCGAACGGGAATTGGAGCGAAAGCTCGATCACCTCAGGCTGATGCTGCGCATCACCAATACTGTGGTTTCACGGCTCAATTTGCAGGAACTGCTCGACGTCATCTCCGCCACTATTTGCGAAGAGATGGGTTGTGACACCGCAGGCGTAGGCCTTTACGACCAGAAAAGCGAACAACTGATCGCTTTTTCGACCCAATTCCCGCCAGGACACCCTTTCAGGGATAAGGGTGTACAGATTCCTTTCGAAGGTACCCCAGGCGGGTTGGCCTTCACCACGGGTCAGCCGGTCTTCCTGGATAAACCGGACCCGGAAAGATTCAACTCACACTATGCCAGGCGGATTCTCGAAGATGGTTACAGATCGGGCGGCAGCATCCCTCTGATTGCGCAGGGACGAAAACTGGGCGTCCTGGGCGTCGCCAGCAAGCGCGAATACTCTCTTTCCGACGACGAAAAGGAACTTCTGGTTCAGGTCGCCAATCAAGTGGCGATCGCCGTCGATAACTCGCTCAATTACGAGCGTGCGCGTGAGGCGGAACGGGAGCTGGCGCGCAGGCTCGATCACCTGCGGCTGATGCTGAAAATCACCACCGCAGTGGTTTCGAAACTTGATCTGCGGGAAATTCTTAAGGTCATATCTTCCAGCGTTCGCGAAGTGATGCGAAATGATATCGTTGGGGTGAACCTTTTCGATCAGGAAAGCGGCCAACTGCGCTCTGTCGCATTCGATTTACCGTCAGAACTGATTGTCAATGAAGAATGGCTCCGAATCCCACTCGAAAACACTCTCCCTGGATTGGCCTTCACCTCCGGTCAACCAGACTTCGTGGACAAGGCTGATTTGGACAGATTGATTTCCGATTACGACAGGCGAGGTTACGAGCTCGGTTACAGATCGGGTGGCAACATTCCGCTCATCGCGCAAGGTCGTAAGCTGGGAGTCCTTGGCTTTGCCTCCAAGCGCGAGCGCGCCTACTCCGATGACGATAAGGAATTGTTGTGTCAGATCGCCAATCAGGCGGCGATCGCTGTGGACAACGCCCTGAACTTCGAGCGGGCGCGAAAGGCTGAGGAACAAGCGAAACGCCAGTCCGAACGCCTGCAACTGCTGCTCGATATCAATAACGCGGTCGTTTCCAACCTCAACTTACCGGAATTGCTGGCGTCCATTTCCGCGGGACTTCGCCGTGTGCTGCCGCACGATTTTGCAGGGATGGCGCTTTACGACGCCGACAGCGGCCAGTTGCGCGTCCAGGCGCTGGACTACAAGCTGAATCAAGAGCTCTTCGGGACGACCGACTTGATTCCTTTGAAGGGGACGGGGTCGGGAAAAGCTTTCACTACGCGGAAGACAGTGGTACTCAAGCGCCTCGACCCGATGAAGTCTTCGATCGACATCGTTCGACGCGTAGTCGCGGCGGGGTTCAAATCCAGTTGCAACGTGCCGCTCATTTCACGCGACCGGGCGTTGGGCACGCTGGACATGTTGAGTTTCCGTGAAGACGCTTTCACCGAAGAAGACACCGAGCTGCTCGGCCAGATCGCCAATCAGATCTCCATCGCGGTGGATAATGCGCTGAACTTCGAGCGGGCGCGTGAGGCCGAGCTGGAGGTGAAGCGTCAGTACGACCGGCTCCGCCTGATGCTGGAGATCAATAACGCGGTCGTCTCGCGGCTCGATCTGCGAGACCTGGTTAGCGTCACTGCGTCGTGCCTGCGCGAAGTGTTGCATCATGACATCGCCGGCCTATCACTTTACGATCCCGACACCAATCAGTTGCGAGCCTACGCTTACGATTTCCCGGACAAGCAGTTCGTCATCCCCGAGGGGACGCCGATTCCGCTCGAAGGTAGTCTGGGAGGGATGGCATTCACTTCAGGCCGTTCGGTCTTCGTCAATCGCACCGGCTCGGAAGACGCCGTCTCTGATTTCAATAAGCGGTTTACCGCGCTCGGCGTCAAATCGGGCGGATGTGTCCCGCTCATCGTGTATGGTCGCAAGCTCGGCGTGCTTGGCGTGGCGAGTCTCCGCGAAGACGCGTTCCCTGAAGACCAACAGGAATTGCTCGCTCAAGTCGCCGCTCAGATCGCCATCGCGGTGGACAACGCGCTGAACTTCGACCGCGCGCGCGCGGCGGAACAAGAAGCGAATCGCCAGTCCGATCGCTTGCAATTGCTGCTCAATCTTAACAACGCCATTGCCTCCGCGCTGGATCTGTCTGCGCTCTTTCGCGCAGTCTCCGCCAATCTGCGCCAGGTGTTTCAACACGATTTCGCCGTAATGGGCCTTTTCGATCAGCCCAAGAAGGAGTTGCGCGCTTACGCGCTGGACAGCTCGGAAGGTCTGAGCTTTCTCGAGGAAGGGATGCTTTTGCCACTCGACGGAACTCCCGCCGGGCTTGCGGTTACCACGAAGCGGGTGGTGATTATTGGGCCTGGCGATTGGCAACAGTATTCCTCGGAGATCGTCAAGCGTTCCTTCGAACAGGGGTTGAGATCGAGCTGTTCTGCGCCGCTGCTCCGTCACAATCGCGCGATCGGGGCCATGACCATCGCCAGCCGAAACGAAGCCGCCTTTACCCCGGACGACGGCGAGTTGCTGATGCAGATTGCCGGACAGGTCGCCATCGCGGTTGAAAACGCGCTGGCTTACCGTGAAATAGATTCGCTCAAGGACAAACTCGCCAGCGAAAAACTCTACCTCGAAGACGAAATTCGCACTGAGCACAACTTCGAGGAATTGATCGGCGCGAGCCCGTCGTTCAAACGCATCCTCAAACAGGTCGAAACGGTCGCGCCCACCGAATCCACTGTTCTGATCCGCGGCGAAACGGGCACTGGCAAGGAACTGATCGCCCGCGCGATCCATTCTCTGAGCGGGCGCAAAGAACGCACGCTAGTTAAAATCAATTGCGCGGCCATTCCATCGGGGCTTCTCGAAAGCGAAATATTCGGTCACGAGAAAGGCGCATTCACCGGCGCGATCGCGCAACGCATCGGGCGTTTCGAGCTGGCTAACAAAGGCACCTTATTTCTGGATGAAATCGGCGACATTCCGGTTGAGTTGCAACCAAAGCTGCTGCGCGTGCTGCAGGAGCAGGAGTTCGAGCGATTGGGCAGCGCGCGGACGCAGAAGGTCGACGTCCGCTTGATCGCGGCGACCAACGCCGATCTGGAACAAATGGTCGCGGACAAAAAATATCGAAGCGACCTTTATTACCGGCTAAACGTCTTCCCGATCACTATTCCGCCCTTGCGCGAGCGTCCCGAAGACATTCCCGCGCTGACAAGATTCTTCACGCAAAAATACGCGCGGCGTTTAAAGAAGCGCATCGAAGCCATCCCATCCGAAGTGATGACGGCGCTCACAAGCTATCGCTGGCCCGGCAACGTTCGCGAACTCGAACATTTCATCGAACGCGCCGTCGTCCTGACTCAGGGCGCGGACCTAGAGGTCTCGCTCTCCGAATTGAAATCATCAGCTCCAGCCATCGCCGCGAGCATCTCGACGCTCGAAGACGCCGAGCGCGGGCACATAGTACGCGCTCTCGACGAGACCAACTGGGTTATCGGCGGTCCCAACGGCGCCGCAGCCCGCCTGGGAATGAAACGCACGACGCTTCAATCAAAGATGCAGAAGCTGGGCATCTCTCGCTCGCGAGGGTGATCGTCGATCTTTTCGACGAATACCCGATAATATAATTGCGGCTTTCCGCCGCTGCGGAGATTTCGCAGACTGATCGAATTGAATTTAGGAGTATAGGCACTCTCATAGAGAGAAAACGGTTTAGCTCCATTGAGTTTATCTCCGGCGCCAGAGTCAACTGGCGCGAAGTCTCGGAACTCCAATAGACGGCTATTGGATAGTACAGAGACAAGCCCCCACTATAACG
>DASTMP010000305.1:0-8042 GCA_035714085.1 Blastocatellia bacterium | reverse complement strand
TAGTAAAACATCATCAGCGGGACTTTATAAGGCTTCAGCCCGTCAACCAGCAGGTGCTCGGGATAATAGAGATGAAATTCCGCGGCGCGGATGGCGTCCGCAGTGTTGAATGCGGCCATTCGGTGGTCGCTCTTGTGCCATCGCTCGTTCCACTCGCCGGGATCAATGCTGAAGACCGCGTCGGGACGGTATTTGCGAATCAGCTTCGCCGCCTGACCGCACAAAGCCCTCGGCTCGGCATATTCCAACTCGCCGTCATCGTAACCCAGCCATACGACGTTCTCCTTCGGGACGCCGATGACTTCCATCGCGGCCTCCTCCTCGGCCTTGCGGATGCGAGCCAGCCGCCCGCTGGTCATCTCCAGGTCGAAGGAGCCTTTGTTGTCGTTGGTGTAGATGACGACGATTATTTTGTTACCATTGCGCGCCAGCATCGCCATAATGCCCCCACAGCCGAAC
This sequence comes from Blastocatellia bacterium, assembly GCA_035714085.1. Taxonomy (GTDB): domain Bacteria; phylum Acidobacteriota; class Blastocatellia; order RBC074; family RBC074; genus JAJVID01. The sequence continues at coordinate 7,583 of DASTMP010000305.1, read as the reverse complement.
ACGTCGTCGTCGGGGTGTGGCGTGAAGACCATCACCGTTTTGCCGCGCCATTGTTCGACGCGGTCCTGGGCTTCAGCATCGCCGCCGCCGCTCGCCGCGCCCGCGGCCGAATTTTGAGCCATGATCGCCGTCGTCATCGCGCAGATCAGCATCAGCAGTGAAAATATTTGTCGCATCGTTCGCCTCACAAGGGATAGAGATAAATTTGGAGCGGAGCTTACGTCTTATGGCTCCAAGTCGCAACGGAGCGATACACAGATTGAAATTGCGCCGTCTTTTCGGCGACGCTACAATTCGCCCGCGCTCATGCAATCACAAGGAGGTTTGAACTATGCGCCTTCTTATCGCCGCATTTCTGATCGTCCATCCGTTTGTGTTGCAGACTGTGGAATTTCAGCGGCCATGGGGCGACCCGAAACGGGATAGTCGACGACCTAAAATCGAATTGGCCATTGGCGCGTCCCACTCAACCAGGCGGTAGATGAATCTTGGAGAAGTCGTCGTATGCCAGAACAAGAAGCCGTAACCCTAGAAGCGCTGAGTGACCTTCGCACTCCGTGGCTCATTCACGTGGTGGCGACCCTGCGGATCGCCGACCATATTGCTGCAGGCATAGATCAGATCGATGCCCTCGCCGCCGCAGCGGGCTGCGATCGCTATGCGCTTCACCGAGCGCTCACGAGCCTTGTGGGCAAGGGCGTATTTGAGGAAGCACCCCCTGGCCATTTCGCTCTGAACCAGGTGTCTCGTGGGTTACTCGACCCACAGCAGCGCATCGGGCTTGACCTCGACGGCATCGGCGGTCGCATGGCCCACGCATGGGGCACTCTCCTCACTTATATTCGGACAGGCAAGCCTGCCTACCATGAAGTCTTCGGCCTGCCGTTCTGGGAAGATCTGGACGCGCATCCTGATGTCGCGGCGAGCTTCGACGCCCTCATCGGGCCGACCGGACACGGCGCGCCCAACCCCGAGTTTCAGATCACCGGTGGCTGGGACAGTGTGCGGAGCGTGGTCGATGTCGGCGGCGGCACAGGAGCGATGCTCGCGGAGATTCTTCGCATACGCCCGGAGGCGCGTGGGACGTTGGTTGATCTCCCCCGAACCGTCGCGCTCTCCGCCGAAATATTCCTGGCCGCTGGCGTTGCTGAGCGCGTCACAACGGTCGGGCAGAGTTTCTTCGACCCGTTGCCGTCGGGCGCTGACCTCTATCTGCTGAAAGGAATCCTGAATGACTGGCCCGACGCGGAAGCGAAGACTATCCTGAGCCGATGCGCCGAGGCGGCGCGCCCCGCCGGTCGCGTTGTTGTAATTGGCGGTGTGGCGACAGAGGAAGCGTCCATAGGCCTGGAGATTGAGATGGCGCTGGCGGGTGGCAAGCATCGCACCGAGACCGAAATCCGGGAGCTTGCGCATGAGGCCGGTCTTGAGGTGTTGGCCGCCGGTCGGCAATCGTCCGGACGCTTCGTCACCGAATGTCGTCCGCTTACAACAACTGACGCCTAACTCCGATATTGGGGGTGGAAATGAACTCGGTCTTTGAATCAATCTTTGTTCGATTGCGAAGGATCCTTCAGAATCATTCCGCAGCGTTCACGGTGACAGCCAACGCGCCTGACCATTATTGCCTCCAGATCGCTTTCAGCCCGAAGCTAAAAAAATCGTTCCCTGTCGCCTGGGTCAAAATCGGGAAAGCGTATGTGAGCTATCACTTCATGCCGGTATACATGTTTCCCAAATTGCTCGACGGCAGGTCGGACAAGTTGAGGGCGCGCATGCAAGGCAAGTCGTGCTTCAACTTCAAAGTCGTAGATGAAGCCCTTTTCAAGGAACTGGAAGCGTTGACGACCGAAGGATTCACCAGATGCAAAAAGGCGGGATTTGGGCCGTGAACCCGCCGCCTGGCGCCGCTGAAGAAGGAGACAATGTTCTAGCCACAGAGCGCACAGAGTACACAGAGAAAATAATGATTCTCCGTGTTCTCTGTGCGCTCAGTGGCTAACATTCTTCATAGATTTGAAACTGGTTTAGGTAGAGTTCGCACAGTATCTCAGTAAGGCTTGAGGAATTTGTGATGCAGAGAATCTTCTTTATGTTGCTGATAGCTATTGCCGGCTACGGCGTCTGTTTTGGCCAGGTCAGCGGGAATAGTAGTTATTCGCAATCGGGCGGCAAGGCGAGGGCGAAGCAGAATGAGCGAAGCAAGCGGGCGATGGCGCAAGGCGAGGCGCCGCCGACCGGTACCAGCATGTTCATCGAAGCGAGCGTGTTGATGAACCTCAAGGCGGATGAGTACGTCGCCGTCTTCGGCGTCTCGCAGGAATGCGGCGCCGTGCCCGAGTGCAATCAGAAGATGGACGCCACAACCAATCAATTTGCCGGAGAGTTGAAGCAACTGGGTATAGGTGGTGAGGACATTTATGTTGACTTTGCGGCGCAAAATAAGATTTACGGATTTCAGGTGGCGGGCAATATTGCCAAGGAGAAGCTGGTCGGCTTTGAGCTGAAGAAAAATGTCTCCATCCATTATAAAAACAAGCTGTTACTCGACAAGCTGATTATCGCCGCGTCAAAAGCAAACATCTTCGACCTGATCAAGGTGGACTATATTGTAACAGACACTGCCGGCGTCCAGACCAGGCTCATGGAGGAAGCGGCAAAAGTTATCAAGCAGAAAGTGGCAGAATACGAAAAGCTGTTAGGTACAAGACTTCTACCTCCGGCGCAGGTCTATGCGGCGAAACCCAGCATCTACTTTCCTACGGAAATGTACGATTCATACACGGCCTATGAGTCGGAGGAAATCAGTGACAGTAACGACAGACAGAAATACGCGGTTCAGGGCGCGCGAAAGAGTAGAACTTTTTTCTTCAACGCTTTGGACGCGGATGGCTTTGATCAGGTGATAAACCCGGTAGTTATTGAGCCCGTGGTGCAATTTACCCTCTATCTCAAAGTCAAGTACGAGACAGAGCAGATCAAAAACAAGTAAGCGCAAAATCGGCCAGCCTGATAATGGAAACCTTTCTTTGCACTCCTTCAGAACTATACCCGAAGTTACTTGGGACTTCCTGGCCTGACCTGGATGTCGCAATACGGCGCCTGCATGATTCGGGCCGGGTTGTTCATGCTGACGGCGTGTTCCAGGTGCGCCATGGGAGCAACGGGTTGGCGCGGACGCTGGCTCGACTTGCGCGTCTGCCGGCCGCAGGGGAAGCCGTGGACGTCCGGCTACAGATTACTAAGCAAGAAGAAGGCGAGGAGTGGCGTCGGACGTTCGCAGGACGCCCCCTGGTAAGCGCGCAGTCCAATCGACCTGATGGGCGATCGAACGGAGTGATGGTGGAGCGCATGGGAATCATAGAAATGGGGATTCGGCTGGAAGTCGGCGGCGGAGCGCTCAACTATCAGACAGTGAGCGCTGCTTTACGCCTCGGTTCTTTGCGCGTCCCGCTTCCCCGTTGGCTCAGTCCGTACATCACGGCCTGGGAGAGGGCTGTTGGCGATATGAATCAAATTCATGTCTCTGTGGAAGTGACCTTACCACTGCTGGGGCGGCTGATCGCCTACGACGGTATTTTGACTCAGATTGAGGCGCAGCGATGACGATGGCGCTATGGCTCCTCGCCATTCAGGGAATTATCGGAGCGTTCGACACACTTTATTATCACGAATGGCGCGCCCGGCTCACGGCGGGCGGTTCGGGAACCGCTCCCGAACTCAAGCTGCATGCGGCGCGTGATTTCCTTTACGCGGCGCTCTTCGGCGCGCTCCCGCATCTGGCGTGGCAAGGATTTTGGGCCGTTGTCCTTGCCGCGCTCTTATTGACGGAAATCATATTGACCCTGGCTGATTTCGTCGTCGAGCCTCGCGTCCGGAAACCGCTGGGCGATGTTTACGGCGGTGAACGTATCACTCACGCTGTAATGGGAATCATCTACGGCGCTATGTTGGCGAACCTGCTCCCAGTGTTGTGGCGATGGCGCCAATTGCCGACTTCGCTTGCTCCGACTGCGACGGCAACGCCTGAACCGCTGCGATGGAGTTTAATAGTAATGGCAATCGGAGTCTTCCTTTCCGGCGCGCGCGATCTCTATGCGGCGCTCGGATTGCCACATGGAGCATGGCCCTGGAGCGCGGAGAAAGTGGAGAGACAGTAATGATCGTACGGAGGAAATTTCATCGGGCGGTCTTCCTTATCGCCGGTATTTACAACCTGGGCTGGGGCGCATTCTCGGCGCTCGATCCTCAGTGGTTGTTCCGCTTCGCGGGTATGCCCATGCAGAACTACCCTGAGATCTTCGCCTGCCTGGGAATGGTCATCGGCCTGTACGGCATCCTTTATCTGGAGGTCGCCCGGGTTCCCGAACGAGGCTGGCTACTGGCTGCGGTCGGGCTTTTGGGCAAAACGCTAGGCCCGATTGGCTTGCTGATTCTTGTCTTGCGCGGCCGATGGCCTGTCGCGAGCGTGGTTTTGTGCGTCACGAATGATTTGATTTGGTGGGTTCCTTTCGGGCTTTACTTGTATGATACCTGGCCAGCGCGCTGTTACGAACTTGGGTCATGGAGAAAGCCTGAGGTTAAAGGAGGAATGACATGACAACCCTCTCCTTCGATCAAGGCACGCTCCTCCTGGACGGACTCGACCAGCCTGTTGGCCAAACTACCCAGATGACGCCGCCAGGTTTCATCCCAGGTTTCATCATGGATGAGCGGGTCGGCGCCTGGCGGTCGGAAGCTTATCGTTACCGCGACGCCGTCCTTTGGTTGCGAGGGCGTAAAATTACTTTTGCTGACCGCGCCCGTCAATACGACCCACAGGAGTTTCATCTTCAACCACGAACTGAAATTCAACTCTACGATTATCAGGAGCAAGCTGTCGCGGCCTGGCGGCGGATGGATCAGCGCGGCATAGTGGTCTTGCCCACCGGGGCCGGGAAGACGGTCGTCGCGCTCGAAGCCATCAGAACGGCATCGCGTCCGGCGCTCATCGTCGCGCCGACGCTCGATCTGCTCAGCCAATGGCATAAGCGACTGGTCGACGCCTTCGACATCGAGGTCGGTATTATCGGCCAAGGCGTGTGTGATCTTCGTGAGGTGACGGTTATCACTTACCACAGCGCCTATCGCCGGATGGGAGAGATCGGCGGGCGCTTCGGGCTATTGGTTTTCGACGAGGTTCATCATTTGATCGCGCCTGAGTGGGCGGAGATCGGGCGGTTGGCCATCGCGCCATTCCGTTTGGGACTGACCGCCACTTACGATCCTCGCGAGTCCGAGGTCTTGAACGAACTGGTCGGGCCGCTCGCCTATTGGAAACCGGTGCGTGAATTGAGTGGGAAGCGGCTTGCTCCTTACGAAGTCATCCGGTTGAGCGTTGACCTTTCACCCGATGAACGCCGCGAGTATGAGCGCGAGGAAACGATCTATCAGGAGTATTGGCTTGAGTATTGGCGGGAGCGACCTGACGCTCAGTCTTCTGGGAAAAAGCTTGAGAAGAAATTTGACAGCCGGCTAGAGATTCTGTTGAGAGAACAGGCGCGAGATGCCGGCGCCAGGCGCGCAATCGAGGCGTGGTATCGGATGCGCCGCATCATCGCCGGCGCCGATGCCAAGCTCAATCTGCTCGAGGAATTGTTTCGTCGTCACGCCTCCGACCGGACGGTTGTCTTTACGGCCACGAACGAGACGGCCTACAGGATTTCGCAACTGTTCCTAGTTCCGGCGATCACGCACCGAACGAACGCGAACGAACGTAAAAACATTCTTCAACGATTTGAAAGCGGACAATACAAAGCCGTCGTCACGTCGAAGGTACTCAACGAAGGCGTTGATATGCCAGAGGCGGCTGTGGCGATCATTCTGGGCGGCAGCGGTTCGGCGCGCGAACACACTCAGCGGCTCGGTCGCATTCTCCGCCAACGAGCGAACAAGCAAGCCGTCCTTTACGAGATCACGGCGCGAGGGACGATGGAGACCGCCGTCAGCCGGCAGCGACGCCAGACCGAAGCTTACGCTGGACGCGCACGAAAATTCTCTCAACTATGACGACACGGCTTTCTACATTCCGAGATCGGCGCTATGCGCCGATCTCGGAATGTAGAAAGCCGAAGACGATATGCTGCCCAAGGAACTTCTTCGCTACCGCATCGAATCCGGGCAAATCCGCCCGGCCTTTCTCGACACCGCTTCGCCGCGCTACATCTGTGTGGCAAGCGATCTGATCGCGGCGTTTGATAAACAAGTCGGCAATATGCAGGGCGAATTGGAGGAAGCGGTAGAGAAATACGCAGCGGGCCGAACTGACCATCGGATCGTTCGCGGACTGGCCCGCGTGATCACGAGCTTTGCCGAGTTCGATGCGCCAACGGCGGACTCGGCCAAGCTACGCAGCGCCGTTTTTGAGCGGGCCGCCGAAGGCTGGCCGGTGATTCGCAACAACGCCGCGCCGACGGAAACCGATCGTCATTCTGTTCTTGAAGCGGTCGGCGCCGAGTTCGGTCTTCCCGTGGCTCAACTTGAAGAGGAGCTTTACGCCGATCTCCCTGAACGGCGGCGATTGATTCGCGTGACGGCGCCGCGCGAGCCTGGGGCGCTGATTGCCCGCTACAACATGGAGTTGGCGCGCGGGCTGCTCTATTGGGCCGAGCGACTCACCGTTGACATCGAGGATTCGCCCCAGGACGTTTTTCGCTACATCAAACTGTGCCGGTTGATGCACACCATCACGCGGCTCGAACGCGGCTATCGCATCGAACTGGACGGGCCGTTATCGCTGCTTCGAGGGACGCGGCGTTACGGTTTGAAGATGGCGGTCTTTCTTCCCGCCCTGGCGCTCTGCCGAAAGTGGCGAATGGATGCCGTCATCGTTAAAGCGGGCGAGCGGCTGATCTTTTCGCTCGACGACCAAAGCGGATTGGTTTCGCACTTCCGCCGCTTTCCGCTCTTCGATTCCAAGTTGGAGCGCGACTTCGCCGACGATTTTCAGAAAGCATTCGAGCGCCATGCACATGGCGTAGGCGGCGCAGGCGCATGGAACCTCGCCCGCGCCGATGCGGTGGTTCCGGTCGAGCGCAACCAGGTCATGATTCCCGACTTCACCTTGCGCGACGGGAGTGGCCGTGAAGTCTATCTGGAGATCGTCGGCTTTTGGACGCCGGAATACTTGAGCCAAAAGATCGCAAAGGTCAGGGCAGCGCGTCTGGACAATCTGATCCTCGCCGTATCGAAGCGGTTGGCGCTCTCGGAAGCCGCGGCCAAAGAACTCGACGTACTTTGGTTTGCCGGAAAATTGTCGGCCTCCGACGTGATCGAGCGCGCTGATATGCTGGTAAAAGACGATTGATTTTTCCCCTTGAAATCTGATGTCTGTACACTTTTAAAAACACGGCTTTGGTCTTCGCCGCGTCAGCGGCGGCTGACTTTAGCCCGGCGTTTGAACGCCTTGTCATTACCCAAACTTTTGCACAAAGCGCGTTTGTTGTACCCAAGCCCGCGAACGCGGGCGGCAGTATAAAGCCTTGTCATTACCCACATTTTGACGAGTTCTTAGCCCGCGGATGCGGGCGGCAGAATATAGCCTG
>DASTMP010000304.1:0-22587 GCA_035714085.1 Blastocatellia bacterium | reverse complement strand
CCGCAATCGCGGCAGGTGTAACACCCGCCAGCGTACTCGATCTGCTTGCTGCTGCATTCCGGGCACGTGGTGATCACTTTCTTCGAGTCGATCACGGCCGTGTTGGAAGTTCCAGTCGCCGGTAGGGGAGCGGCCTGCCGCTCGACGGCTTGAGCCGTCGACTGTTTGGCCATGGCGCGCGCGGAATCGGGGAGGTTCATGAGACGGCGCTTGGTGAGCATGATGCATTCGGCGACCACCTGCTCCGGCGATGTGCAGAGCCGCTCGTTGAACCAGACCGAATGGTTGCCGATGACCTTGTTGAGGCTGGCGGATACCTGTTCGGGTTCGAACCCTCCGCGCAGCATCTTCGACGCGAGCAGTCCCACTGAGACCGAAAGCCCGGCGCCAGTGGCGAAGACTTCGAGGACGCGGACGCCGTCGTGATTGACAGTGACGTAGAGGTTCTGATGGTCGAACGAAATCTGCCACGTCGAGCCGGTCAGCTCACGCGGGCGTTCAATCTTGCCCGAAGGCTCGACCTTGGCGGGCTGAATCGTCGGAGAAATCACGGCAATCGCCGGAGCCGGCGCTTCAGCCTGGATTTCAGGTTTTTGTTCGGCCTTCTGCCCGGCGCCGACGGCCGTCAGCACCTGATTGTCGCGCGAGCCGTCGCGGTAATAACTGACCGCTTTGACGCCTATCTTCCACGCCAGCCGGTGCGCGCGGTCGGTGTCTTTGATCGTATAGCTTGACGGCGCGTTGATCGTCTTTGAGATCGAATTATCAACGTGATCCTGAAAGGCTTTGAGCACGCGGAGGTGATCGTCCGGCATCAGCGTGTGCGCGTCAACGAAATACTCGGGCAGCTTGTCGCGGTTCTCGACTATGAAACTGGCTGCGCGTTCGATTGACGCCGAATCGGTGTTGTCGAGTTCTATGCCGAGCGCCTTGGCCGCGATCGGGTGCGCGTAAGTGCGCGTGCCGATGGTGTCGCGGCGCACGTAGGCGTAAGAGAAGTTCGGCTCGCAACCGGAACTGGTCTCGGCGACGAGCGAGATGGTTCCCGTCGGCGCGACGGTGGTCACTTCGTAATTGCGCGGAGTGAGCGGGACCGAGCGGTCGAGGCCGACCTCCTTGTAGATCATCTCCTCGTACAGATCGCGGTTCGGCTCGAATTCCGGCATCGCGCCTTTCTCGGCGCCGAGCGCGAGCGACGCCCGCCACGACTCTTTGCGGAAGAAGTCCATCATCGTGTCGGCGAACGCGGCCGCCTCTTCGCTGCCGTAAGAGATGCGCTTATGCAGGCAGAGATCGGCGAAGCCCATAATGCCCAGTCCCACCGGGCGCGTGCGGCGCACCGTGTCTTGAATCTGCGCCAAAGGCCAGTCGCAGGAGTCAATCACGTTGTCGAGGAAGCGCACGCTCCAGTAGATGTCGTTCGAGAACCGATCCCAGTCGATGTCGTCGGTCTTCTCGTTGTAATACTTCGCCACGTCAATCGAGCCGAGGTTGCATGCGTTGTAATCGTGGAGCATCTGCTCGGCGCAATTGTGGACGACGACGCCGTTCGCGATGAACGAATGCGTCAGCGGTTCGGTCAGGTCGAACACTTCCTCTTCGCCGTCGAAAATCACCGCTTCAACCGTAGCGGTGAAATGTTCCTGATAGGGAGTCCGTTTGCGGTTGACGAGAATGGTTTCGAGCTTCTCCTGCTTCGCGGAAGTCAGGAAACCGATCTCGCGAGCGAAGGTTTCGATGTTGGCCTTCGAGAAATGCAACTCATGCCGCGCCTGGCTATGGTACGCCTTCAACCCTCCTTTACCATCCGGCAGGATCGTCGGCCCTGCCGGGCGCCGGTTTAGATAGAGCGTAGACGCGATGCCGAAGTTGAGCAGCAGTTGTTGGGTTTCGCGCAACAACCGCTCTGAAATCGAAGTCAGACGGACGTGATTGCCCTTTTCAGCGTCAACATGAACTGTGCCGTCGGAAGAAAAAAGCGCTTGTAGAAAACCACGCTGCATGTCCTCGCCGCCGCGGAGTACCGATGTAGGGACTCTCAATTTGGCTTCGCCTGCGCCGAGACCTGATCGCAGCGCCAGCGAGTACAACCTTTCGGATTGTACGCGGGCTTCGCGCCGTTCTTCAATCCACGACACTTCATTGGTGTAAGCGCGCGGCGCCTTGGTGAATGGAGTGGCCAATTCAGTAACATATTTTGCGAACTGAGCGGCGATCTCCGCATCGGCGCCGAAGAAAGACAGAACAGCTTTCTTGCCGGTCATCGCGCCATCACCAACGAGCCAGCCAAGCACGCGTCCGAGTTCGAGCGAGCCCTCGCTACCAAATCCGCCTTTGCGATTGAGAATGTGAACCTGATCGCCTGGTTTAAGGTCTTGCAGTTCGACCCAACCGCCTGGCGTCATAATCTGGTGATTGCTAGTCGCGCGCAGCGTGTAACCTTCTTTGGTTACCAAACGGAAAACGGGTTTATGACCTGTCCAGAAAACAGATGAAGCCTGAGCCGTGCGTTGCTCGTGCCCAAAGCGCCCGTCAATCACGGCATTCACATCGTTCTGCGAATCGAACAGCTCCTTCGCGGTAAAGATGCCGTCGCCGGTGAAGATCAACGTGTCGCCGGTCACGCAAGGATTGGACGCCTTTTTCAACCCCATCGAGTTGCGCAGCGGGTTGTGACGATTGACGTTGTCAATGAAGATGATTCCCGGCTCCGCCCATCGGTGAGTCGAAGCGATGATGCGCTCCCAGACGTCGGGCGCATAGACCATTCCCGGTTTGGGCGGCTGCTGGCCTTTGTAGGCGTAATCGCCGCCCTGCTCCCCTTCGCCGCCGGTCGCCAGCGGGTCGAAGACCGGGCGCTCCCACGGCCTGCCTTCGAACTCGGTCTGGAACCATTCGTTGTTTTCGACAGCCTTCAGGAATTTGTCAGTGACCGTGACCGAGATGTTGAAATTGGTCAGCGACCTCTGATCGGTCTTGGCCTGAATGAATCGCAGGATGTCGGGGTGATGAACCGACAGGATGCCCATGTTCGCGCCGCGCCGGACGCCGCCCTGCTTAACGGTCTCGGTCATCGTGTTGACGATCTGCATGAACGAGACCGGGCCTGATGCCATTCCGCGACCTTCGCCGACGGGCGTGCCTGCGGGCCGCAGCCGCTCGTAGGTCATGCCTGTATTGTGAATCATCGCCAGACCGTGCGTGCCTGCGGCGTAGGTGTTCCATTCGGCGACCGAGAGGTCGTAAAAGTCTTTGCGCTTTTCAGCGGTAACGACAGAATCTATTTCAAGGCCGTATTCCGCCACACGCAGAAGCAGTTGACCGAGAGCATCTCCCTGTTCTTGCATCAGATTGGCGACGCGGCTTAGGTCATCACGATTGCAGCGACCTTCCGTGTCACAGGACCAGCGGTTGAGCTCCTTCGAGCACTCGCCGCTCGTGTCGTGACTCTGCCCTCTCTTTTGCGACAGGCCTAACTCATGAAGCCGCTCGCGCCACGGCGCGATGTCAACGCGCAAACGGTGTTGGCGGCGGCTCTCGCTATGCAAACGCTCGCGGCGCATTTCGTTGGCGAGGTATGGTTTCAAATCTTCGGCCAGACGATTCACTTGCGGCAGGATGCAGATTTGCACCGTGTAAACAACGCGGCGGCCTTTGCCGTGCGGCTGTTTGGCGTGAACGGTCGGATGATAACCGAGCAGCGAGCAGAGCGCCGCGAGGTCTTCAGCCATCTCCGCGCTCACCGTTGAGTATGATGGGCTGCCGTCCTTAGCCACGTAGCCATCGCTGTCGAGCAATCCGGCCAGGAAGGCGCGCACGCAATCGAGAGGCGATTTGGTAATGATCTCCGGCACGCGGATGCGCTCGTCCTTCGGCCCGAAATTCTCCAGGCCGCAGGCTTCGAGCATCATGTAAATGAAATCCTGTTTAAAGGTGTTGAGGCTGTAGAGCCCGCGTTTGTCCTGATATATTGTCAACTCGACGCCGTGTTGGGCCATTACTGAGCGCGCTTTCTCCAACACATCAGTCGAGCCAGAGAAGAGGCGAAAGCGCAGTAATCGCTGATTCGGAGCGTAGCCGAAGCTGCCGTCGCCGAGCGTGAATCCGATGAGCCATGCCAAGTCGTCGTTCACGCAGCGACCCCTCACTTCGCGCTGTTCGCGCCATGGCCAATAGGCGTCGGGTCTTTCGGGGCTGAGAATCACGTCGCCGGCGCGGAGCTCATCGGCGCGCGTCTCCTGCAGCGTGGTTCCGCGCAGCGCCATGAACGGATGCCAGCGGCTGGTCTGTACCTTCACGCCTTCGCGAGTGGTGACCAGTAGTTGATCTTCGGCGGGAACGTCAAATTTCCAGACGTGTGTGACCTTGCGCAATCCCGTTTCGCCGGTCGCCGGGTTCATCGAGGCGGTTTGGATGTTGAGATCGCTGACATCGTAAGCCCAGCCATTGTCATTCAACACGCCAGCGCGGCCATCGGCGGTCGCGCGATTGAAGAGAACTTCTATCGGTTCGAGACCGCAAAAAGTCGTCCAGACTCTGGCGTCCGCCGAGATACAACCGCCTCCGCTCTGGTGGATGAGCGCGCAATATTTTGCATGCTCCATGATTCCTTCGAGCGAATCGGGCACCGGCAGGACGAAGCAGTTATGCACGACGACCTGATTGGCGACATAGGTATGATCTTCTTCGACCTCGAAGTTGTAGACCGTGGCGTATTCTTCGGTCAGTTCCACTTCGCGCACGCGATAGAAGCCGCCGCGCGCCATGCCGGCGTTATAGGTGGGCCCGAATGCGACCGACCATGGACGAACGTTCGCGTTAGGCGGCATATGGTCGCGGCGCAGCGTCGGATAGTAGCCGAGGCGCGTGGCGATCTCGAAAAGTTGTCTGACCAGAATTTCATTCGAGAGCGTGATGCGGACTTGCTGCGCGTTGATCGGCGCGCCGTCGCCGTCCGCAATGCCCTTCAGGAAAGCGGCTTGAACCCGCTCTTCGGCGGTTATCATCCACTGCGGTATACGCTTGTGATCGAAACCGCTGGCGAAGTTGTTTTGCAGCCACAAGGCGAACAGCTTCGAGTTGACGCGCACGCTCAGCCAGGAACTGCCGCGCTCTTCGTGATTGGTCACGGTCTTGCTTGCGGTCAACCCCAATCTGTCTTGCAGAATGGCGCAGATGCGGTCGGCATGCCGCTGTTCGTCCGTCGAGAGTGTGAAGCGGATGTCGCGGCCGTCGGTGATTGACCCTTCAGCGATGTACATCCCGAGCATCCATGCGATTTCTTCGTCCACTTGAACGCCTGCGCGCACGGGCGAGACGTGACGCGAAATCGGGCCGCTGCGCATTCTGCGATCAACATTCGGTTGATAAATGAAATCGCCTACCTGCGCGCCATCAATGTCAATCGTGATCGGTTGACTGGCGCGTTCGGCGCAGCAGCCGATCTGAACAAAGTGGCGCTTGGGCTCCAGGTCCGCCGCGTCAATCCAGCCTTGGTCAGTGAAGAAGGGGTGCTCTCCGGTCACGCGCATCTCAGGCAGTTTGTCGATCTTGAGGCGATAAAGATAACTCTCCCGCCGCATCGTCTCGGTTACGCGGCGGTATCTGCCTCGGTGGGTGAGGATGAAATCGCCCTCTTTGATCTCTTCGATGGGCTTGGGGCCATTGATCGAGCTGATCATGGTTCCGGCCGGGAAACAGGCCGCCAATTGACCCTTGGGTTTGCCCGCGTTGACCAGACAAGGCGTGTTCGGAATGAAAGCGCGCGTCTCCATCAGCCGCATCATATTGATCAAAAACTCATCGTGTCGGGCCGGGTTGGTCTCGGCTTTGGCCACGTGGCTGACGACTCGTTTGACTATGTCATCCCATTGTTCGAGCGGATTGCCTTTGATGTCCTTGAGTGAATAACGTTTTGCGACCACGCGCTGGGCGTTGATTCCAAGCGGAGAATAGTGAGCTGCGGGGGCGGTGAATTTAATGACTTTTTGTTTGCTTACACTCATGGCTCTTTCCTTGTGTCTTCCTTGGTCCTGATCTCTCGATCTGTCTGTTGTAATAACTGCCAGACGGCCAGAAGTCCGGAAAAGTCAGGGTGGGGACGCAAGCCACGGCGGTCAGGGGACTGTGACATGCGACACATGAACTGTTCTAGACTCGGAACGCTCGCGACGAAATAGACGAAAAGCGTTGAGCCGCTGCGGATTTGCTGTCCTCTTGGCTTTGAGCGAGCCGGAATATAGTCCACTAGATACAGACTGTCAACAGCATTTCTCAACTATATCTTGTGGTCGCCCGTAAATGGCGGCATGCAAAAGCGATATTTTGTTGAAGCTCTTCTTTAAGTTTCAGGAATGGGACAAGGGCCAAAATTCATCGGCGCGGCATTGACTGCGGCGGCAGGTTGATCTGAGGAATTCGCGCTTGAGTATTTTGGTGATCTCTACTAAATTCGAACGTCTGAAACACAAGGGACTACTCTACGGTGAAGAGATGACGTTGCGCTGCGGGCCACTGATGAGAAGTTGGACGCATTGATTGACGCCCAAGTCGAACTCGAAGACCGCCAGGCGAAGGATGAAATCGGCGCCCGAAGCGGCGAAAATGCTGAACAAGAGAGCTGCGAAGAAAAGGCCCCGACCTTGATAAGCGCCCCGATGTAACAATCACTTCTAAGTTATAGGCGAGGTTCATAAATTATGATCGCATGGCTTGTGTTGATTTACGGAATTCTGATAGCCGTTGGCGGCGTGATGGGATACGTCAAAGCCCAAAGTACGCCCTCACTGATCGCGGGCGGCATTTCGGGGATAGCGCTCGTGGGCGCGGCGGTGGCGATGATGAAAGACGCTTACTCCGCCGGTTGGTGGATTTCATTGATCATCGCTCTGCTCTTGCTGGGCAGGTTCGTAAGCGCGGCGATTAGGGGAGGTTTCAAAATGATGCCCGGCGGAATGGTCATCATCTTGAGTCTAATCGTCATTGCCGCGTTGCTCTCGCGCCGCGCGCAATAGGCAGATGAATCACAACTTCAACACAAAGGGTCAAGTGATCAAAGGGGCAATGACGGCCCGGGGTTTCTTCCGCGCCGATCTTCGCGCCTATGATCACTTGACCCTTTGTGTTTCCAACCATGTTTAAATTCCAGGAGGCAATAAACGAATATGAGTAATGTTGTTTATAAACCGCAAACATTCAATCTGAGTGGCTTGAACGGTATCTCGGACGGGACGTTGGCGATGCACTTCAAACTTTACGAGGGCTACGTGGCCAACACCAACCTTCTCAACGGGCAGATCGCCGAGCTGTCGAAGGGCGAGATTACGGCGAAAGAAATGCCGGTCTTTTCCGAACTGACCCGGAGGCTCGGCTTCGAATACAACGGGATGGTTCTGCACGAGTGGTATTTCGGGAACATGACGAAAGGCGGCAGCGGCGACCCCGATAAGAGTTCGGCTTTCTACAAGGCCGCTGAAGCGAGCTTCGGCAGTTATGAGAACTGGAAGAAGAATTTCGTGACCACGGGCAAGATGCGCGGCGTGGGATGGGCCGCCTGCTATCTGGACCCGGTCGCCGAACGGTTGTCGAACCACTGGATCACCCTGCACGAGACCGGCAATATCGCGGGCTTCAGTCCGATTCTGATCATGGACGTGTGGGAGCACGCGTTCATCCGCGATTACGCGCCGGCGGATCGCCCGAAATACATCGAGGCCTTCTTCTCGAACATCAACTGGGCGGCCTGCGACGAACGGCTTGCTAAAAGGGGCGCGGCGCGTCCGGCCGTGATCGGTTGAACGTTCAGTGCTTGAAGTGGCGCATCGCGGTGAGGACCATCGCCATCTTGTGTTCGTTCGCCGCTTCGATCACCTCTTTGTCGCGCACGGAGCCGCCAGGCTGAATGACGGCGGTGACGCCGTGTTTGGCCGCCTCGTCGACTCCGTCGCGGAAGGGGAAGAAAGCGTCTGAGGCCAGGACGGCGCCCAAGAGCGGCAGTTGCGCTTTCATCGCGCCGATCCTGACCGAATCCACACGCGACATCTGGCCCGCGCCCACGCCGATCAACTGGTTTTCAGCGGCGTAGACTATCGCGTTCGATTTGACGTGCTTGCAGACTGCCCAGGCGAATCGCAGCGCGCGCAACTCCGATTGAGTCGGCTTGCGGTCGCTGACGATCTCGAACTTCTCTTCGTCGAGCAACTCAGCGTCGCAGTCCTGAACCAGCGCGCCGCCACTGATCCTTCGTATCTCGAAATCCAGCGCCCTTGATCCGTGGTCCGCCACGGGCGCGCCCATTTTCAAGACGCGGAGGTTCTTTTTCGTCGACAGGACCTGCTTTGCGTCTTCGGCGAAATCCGGCGCGATAATCACTTCGGCGAACATCTCGGCGATCTCCCCCGCCGCCGCCCCATCCACCGCTCCCGAAAAAGCGATGATGCCGCCGAATGCCGAGACCGGGTCTGTGGCTTTGGCCCGGGCGAACGCTTCCGCCGGATTGGAAGCGACGCCCACGCCGCATGGGTTGGTGTGTTTGATGATCGCGCAGGCGTGCGGAAGGTCGCGTGGCTCGATTGCGCCTTTGGCCCGCGCGTCAAGCAAATGCATGCGATGAAGCTCCGCGATCAACTCCCATGCGGCGTCGCTGTCGATCAGGTTGTTGTACGAAAGTTCCTTGCCTTGCAGTTGTTCAGCCGTCGCGACGCCGCGCTCCTTGGAGCCGGCTATTTTATATAGCGCGGCGCGCTGATGGGGGTTTTCGCCGTAGCGCAGCCCAGTGATTTTGCGCAGGTTGAGCTCGATCGCGTCGGGCAGTCCGAGAGCGTCGAGCTGCGTGGTTTCCTTCGACGCCAGGAACCGGGCGATCTCCCTGTCGTAATCGGCGGTATGTTTAAAAGCCGTGACGGCGAGCCGGTAGCGAAGGTCGAGCGTCAATCCTCCGTCGAGTTGATCGAGTTCTTCCGCGATCATCGGATAATCATCGGGATCGACGACCACAGCGACGTCGTTGTAATTCTTGGCCGCCGAACGGATCATCGCGGGGCCGCCGATGTCGATGTTCTCGATCGCCTCCTCCATCGTCACACCGGGTTTTTGAATAGTCTGGAGGAACGGATAGAGATTGACGACGACCATGTCAATCGGCTCTATGCCGTGTTCGCGCATTTTCGCGAGATGCTCCTGGTTCGAGCGGACGCCGAGGATGCCGCCATGAACTTTCGGGTGCAGAGTCTTGACGCGGCCGTCGAGCATTTCGGGAAAGCCCGTGAGGTCGGAAACCTCCCGCGCGTCGATTCCGTTTTCGCGCAACAGCTTCGCGGTGCCGCCGGTCGAAATGATCTCGACTCCGCGCCCGGCGAGCTTCCGCGCAAATTCGACCAACCCTCGCTTGTCCGAGACGCTGATGAGCGCCCTGCTGATCTTTTTCAATGATTGTTCTTGCACATGGATCTCCTGATCGGTTTTGGCTTGTAGCTTTTCAGTTTACGGGAAAGCGTCAAAAGGTCAACGCCTGCAACTCCGCGAATGGCGTTGTTTCAGCATAGTCAAAATTGTTTGACACAGAATCATCTCCGATTCATTGTTCGCCCGCAGTCTTGATGGTTTCGTATAGCTGTTCATCACAATCAAGGCGGATTAAGAAACAGCAGGGCATAGCGAATGAATCAGGAAATTCTTGAAGTAAAGAAGGATCTCACTGATGGCATGATCAGGTATATGAAATACGGTGGGGCTGTCGATGAGAACGATTCAGAATACGATCCGGAATTCGACGCTGGTTACACGCGGAAGCATATTGACCGATGTTCAGAGATCATCGATGATTTTCTCGCTTCATTGGAGAAGACTCCCAAATCTCAGAAGAATAAATACATAATAGCCGCCGCAAAGAAAACCATCCTCAGGCTTAATAAACTGAATGAGGAATGCGATAACAGCCTGATAGAAACTGATCAGCGTGAGGATCTTGCCGAACTGATCAACTTAGCCGCAAGACAGGCCGGTTTGGAGTCAAGCGCAGACGATATTACCTATGAATGGCGTGAATGGTGAACTTCCAGGCGGGTGAGCGCGAATCTTTTTCGGCTGCGTATTGAGTGGTAATACCACGCAATTGCGTGGTATAAACACGCAGTATGAACACCCTGGCGGAATTGCTTTCATCGCGGGTCAAAGCGGAGATTTTCCGGTTGCTTTTTGGCGCTGTGCCGCGCGAGTTACACGTCCGTGAAATCGAGCGTCAATCCGGGATGGCTGATGCGACTGTGCGGCAGGAACTCAGGCGGCTGTTGCGTGTGGGCGTCGTCGAATCGCGGCTCGATGGGAACCGTACTTATTATCGAGCCAACACACATCACCCGCTTTACCCGGACATCCGAAACCTAGTGTTGAAGACGAGTGGCTTGAGGGAGGCGCTCCGCGAGGCGCTCACCTCCCCCGACGTCAAATTGGCGTTTGTCTTTGGATCAGTGGCCGCAGGCGCTGAGAAAGCCGAAAGCGATATAGACCTCATTGTGATCGGCTCGCTCAGTTTACGCCAACTGAGCAGGCTGTTGTCGGGCGTCGCCGCGCGTGTGGGGCGCGAAATCAATCCGCACGTCTTCACCGTTGAGGAATTCAGGCGACGAATGAAGGCGCGCGATCATTTCATCGGTACGGTGCTGGCCGCGCCGAAATTGGTTGTGATTGGAAACGAAGATGAGCTTGCAACAATGGGCCGAGAACGGGTGGTTGCGCCCGCATCAAACCAGCCCGCAAGAGATCGATGATCTGTTGGCCATCGTTGCCCGCGACTTGGCGGACGCAGGAGGCGCCATTTCCACTGACTGGCGTTTCGGCATCGCTTACAACGCCGCGCTCAAGCTCTGTGTCATTCTTTTGCATGCCTCCGGTTACAGGCCGGAAAAGACTTTGCAACATTACCGCACTATTGCAGCGTTGCCAGAGATTCTGGGCGAGGAGTGGAGAGACGAAGCCGATTATCTGGAAACCTGCCGCCGCAAACGCAACATCGTAGAGTACGACAGGGTAGGCGTTGTCACGGAACAAGACGCCTCCGAACTGGCGGCTTTCTGTAAAGAACTGCGCCAGGAAGTGTTAGCCTGGCTAAACAAGAACCACCCAGAACTTGCGCCAAAGAAGAACGCCTGACTCCACTCACCACCATCCCAGAATCTTCCACCAGACCAGCCCCACCGAACCCCAGATCAGAATATTCGCCGCGGAGGCGATCAGTCCCAACTGCCACCATTTTTGCTGCGAGACGTAATCGGCGCCGAAATAGATCGGCCCGGGCGTCGTGCCGTAATGAGTCAGCCCGGCGGAGAGGTTTGAAAAATAAGCGAGCAGGGCGGCGGCCAGAAACGGAGGGGCGCCGGTTAGTGTGACGACGATCAGAAACGGCGTGTACATCGCCAGCGCGTGGGCCGAGATGCTGGCGAATCCGTAATGCGCGTAAAAATAGATCAGTGACAGCAATCCGAGCGCGGCCCACCACTTCCATCCAGAAGTAAATCCGGCGGACGATTCGGCGAACTTCTTCGTGATCCCGCTCTCGCCCAGGGCTTCGGCCATTCGCACCATACCGCCGTACCAGATGAAGACGTCCCAGGCCGCGCGCTCCGCGAGCGCGTCCTCCCAACTGATGACCCTGGTCAAAAGCAGGAGGCAAACTCCAGCCATCGCCACGACCGAATAATCGACGCCGTGCAACCTGTTCGTCGTCGCCCACATCAACGCGACGACGGCGAACACGCATAACATGACTTTTTCGCGCCAGGTCATCCGCCCCATCTTTTCAAGCTCCGACCTGGCGAATTTCGCCGCGTCGGGCGTGTGCGTGACTTCCGGCGGGAAGAGCCGGTAGAGCAGCGGCGGCGTGATTATCAAACAGACCAGACTGGGCGCGATGGCTCCCAACAGCCAGGTCTGATAGTTGAGATCGATCCCGCCCTGCTGTCTGGCGAATTTCTGGATCAGCAGATTGCCCGCCTGCCCGGTCAGAAATGTGGCGCTGATGATCACTTCACACTGGTACATGAAGCTCATCAGAAACGAGCCGAGGCGCCGCGCGGTCGGCCCCGGTTTCGAGTCGTAGGTCTCGGCGACGCTCCTGGCTATGGGGAAGATGATCCCGCCCGACCGGGCGGCGTTCGACGGGATCACCGACGCGAGAAGAAAATCGGTTCCGGCCAGCGCGTAACCCAATCCGAGCGAACGGTGGCCGATGGCGCGAATGAAGAGCAGCGCGATGCGCCGCCCCAATCCGGTATTGATCATCGCCCGCGACATGAAGAACGCCGCGAGCACCAGCCACACGACCGGATCGGCGTATCCGGCCAGCGTCGATTTGATGCGAAGCGTTTCAACGGCTTTCAAATCCGGCCTGGCCGGATCTGTCACGGTTCCGATCATCGCCTCGCTGAGCGGCATCGATTTCGTCAGCGCAATCGCCGCAATGCCCAGCAAAACTATCGCCCCGCCGGGCGCGGGCCGCAAAATCGAACCGACGATGGTCGCGATGAAAATCGCCAGCAAACGCCAGGATTGCGGCGTGACTCCTGCCGGAACCGGCGCCAGGTAGATGGCCAGACCCGAAAAAATTGTAATTGCCCATTTAAGGATCAGATTGCGGATTTGAATTTGGCCATCTTTCTCTTTGGCGCGCGAAGCGGGACTGGTTTCCATAATTGAGATGAATCGTATTTAACTATACTTTTGCCGGCCGGCGTTCAAAATGGGTCTTCTAACGCCAGACTATCGATCTATAATCTTCTGCGCGAAAAATCCACCCGTAAACTTTATTACGGATAGTTCAGGCAAGGGGGACAATATGAGAACGAGATTTTTCCGACACACCATTGCGCTGTTCCTGGCGTTCACTCTCGCAAACACCTGCGCTCTAGCGCAAAACTCTGATAAATCGTCGCACAAATCGCTGTCGAAACCTCTGGCAAAGGATGAGGATCCGACGTTGATCGGCAAACGCGACATCAATAAGGGCACGATAGAGTTCTATTCGCTCGAAAAAGAAGTGGCCATCGGCCGCCAACTCTCCGCCGAGGTAGACCAGAGCTCCAAGATCATCAACGACCCGATTGTCATCGAATATGTTAACCGCGTCGCGCAAAACATAGTGCTCCATTCCGACTCCAAAGTTCCGTTCACAATCAAAGTAGTCGACACACAGGATGTCAACGCTTTCGCGTTGCCCGGAGGCTTCCTATACGTCAACCGTGGTCTGCTCGAAGCCGCCGATAACGAAGCCGAGGTGGCGGGCGTGATCGCCCACGAGGTCGCGCACGTCGCGGCGCGCCACGGCATGGAGCAGGCGTCGAAAGCCAACCTGATCAACTATGCCTCCATTCCCCTGATCTTCTTTGGCGGAATAGGCGGTTACGCCATCCGGCAAGGACTGGGCCTGGCCGTGCCGCTGACCTTCCTGAAGTTCTCTCGCGGCGCCGAGAAAGAGGCCGATCGGCTCGGCGCGCAGTATATGTGGGCTGCGGGCTATGATCCCACCGCGCTGATCTCCTTCTTCGAGAAGCTGCAGGCGAAAGATAAGAAGAAACCTGGCACGCTGTCGAAACTCTTCAGCACACACCCGATGACCGGCGACCGCATCACCGAGGTGCGCGAGTTGATCGGGCGGTTCCCCGAGCGGGGCGAGTATCAGATCAGCTCGTCGGAATTCGGCCAGGTGAAGTCGCGCATAGCCTCAATCGGCGGGGCCACTCGCGGTTCAGGCCGCGATGATTCGGGCCGCCCGACACTCAAACGACGGCCGCAGACCACAAACGGCGACGACACCCGTGATTCCGATTCGCCTAATCGTCCGGTCCTCAAACGGCGTGACGACACGCAGGGCGGAGACCAGACCGGCAATCCGCCGGAACAAAACTCCTCACAACAGTCCGATCCGTCCGGCAAGCCGACCTTGAGACGGCGACCCGATTCAAATAACAACTAAATCAGAACAGGCGGCGCCTGGAGAGAAATAAAAACCACGGAAAAACTAAGAACTCGAAGGGGAGAATAATTTCAACCTCTTTCTCTCTTCGAGTTCTTAGTTTTTTCGTGGTTTGCGCCGAGGGGGTCACGCGGGCGGCGCTGTTCGCTCGAACGCCAATCTCGCCGCCCCGATCAATGCGGCATTATCGCTGAGAGTCGCGTTGGCGATGCGGCAATGGCGCGCCGAAGCCGGCATAGCCCACCTGCAGGCCTCCTCTCGAATCTGGTCGAGATAGGGCTTGAGCATCGAGCCCAGATGGCCCCCGATGACGATTGCGTCGGGATTCAGGATTGTAACCAGGTTGGCGACGCCGCGCCCGATCCAGCGGCATGTTTCGTTGACGGATCTGAGCGCCAACGCGTCACCGCCGCGCGCCGCGCGAATGATGGCCGCGTCGTCGAGATGAGCCAGGTCATCCTTGATCAGATTGCCGACTACCGATTTCGCGTCGCCCTCCCAGCCTTCGATGACGCGGCGTTTCAGCGCGGCGCTGGCGGCCTCGACGGTCCAACATCCGCGCGATTCAAACTCCTGTTTGAAATTTTCGCTGAGCGCGAACCAGCCCGCCGCGCCCGCCATTCCGCTCGCTCCCTGCGCGACGCGCCGGTCTAAGATAATCCCCGCCTCGATGTCCTCGCCGATCGAAAGATAGACGACGTTGTTTTTTCCGCGAGCCGCGCCTATCCAGGCTTCGCCCGCCGCCATCGCCGCCGCGCGCGAATTGATGACCATCACCGGGAAAGCCGAATCGCCGTATCTGGCGCGCGCGCGCCTCTCGTCCGGCGGGACGCGAACGTCAATGCCCGCGCCCTTCAATTCATCCTCGATCATCTGACGCAGCGCGACGCGAGTCCAGCCTTTCAACCCGGGAATCGAAACGCGGCCGGTCGCCGGATCGACAAGGCCCGCGACCGAAAAACCGATCGCGTTTATAGGGCTGCTGGCGCGCGATTGCGAAACGGCAAGGGCGACTATTATCTTCGTTACCTCCACGACGGCGGCGCGCGTCGTCCGCTGCGGCGTAGGGATCTCGCGCTCTTCGACAGCGCGCCCAAGTTCATTGACCAACGCCGCGATGATCTTCGAGTGATCGAATCGGATTGCGATGACCAGAGGCGGCGCCTGCGTTCGAGGCGGGGCTTTCGACGTTACTTTCACAGTCGGATTCTCCATAATGAATTTAACATTAGTATAGGCGACCGCCATTATACTCGCCGGCCGGCGTTTCGCCTCGCGGACGACAGAAATTTGCCCTCGCCTTTTCTTTGCCCGCTCTTTGGCCTAAATTGTCATGCGCCGCGTTGGATCGGTACCGCGACCGGCGCTGATCCGATTTTCAAAATCCCAACAATTGGAGACACGACTTATGATCGATCGAAGGAGCTTCCTGTCCACCGCGAGTCAAAGTGTAATTGGAGCCGTCGTCCTGACCGCTCTGAACCGGGTCAAAGGCGAAGCGGCGACGAACAAGCTCGGAAGCATCGGCGTGCAGCTCTATACCGTGCGCGCCGAGATGGAGAAAGATTTCGAAGGCTCGCTCGAAAAGATCGCGGCCATCGGATACAAAGAGGTCGAATTCGCCGGCTATTACAATAAATCTCCCAAAGACATACAGGCGGTCCTCAACCGCTGCGGTCTGACCGCGCCGTCGGCTCACATGCCGCTCGCCGACATTCAGACCAAACTCGACCAGACAGTCGAAACGGTTAAGGCCGTCGGCCACCAATACATGATCTGTCCTTACCTGGAGGACAAAGACCGGCGAACGCTGGACGATTACAAACGCCACGCCGAGACCTTCAACCGCGCGGGCGAGGCATGCCGCAAAGCGGGCATCCAGTTCGGTTATCACAATCATAACTTCGAGTTCGAGGCGAAGGACGATAAGCTTCCCTACGACCTGCTGCTGGAGGAGACCGATAAAGACCTGGTGAAGATGGAACTCGACCTCTACTGGATTTCAAAGGCCGGTCAGGACCCGATCGCATACATTGACTTACACAAAGATCGCTTCGTCCTGTTCCATGTCAAAGATATGGACAAGACTCCTAAGCGCGGCATTACCGAGGTCGGGCGCGGCGTGATCGATTTCAAATCCATCTTCGCCAAGGCGCCGAAGGGCGCCATCAAACACTACTTCGTCGAGCAGGACACCTGCCCGGGCTCGCCGTTCGACAGCATCAAGGTCAGTATCGATTATCTGAAGCAGTTGGAGTTTTAAGATGATTGAGCGATGATGACCCGGCTGGTTTTTGAACAATCGTGAGAAGGCTCCCATGAGCATGAATATTTGTTGAAAGACGGTCCCCACAATTCGGAAGGAGGAAACATTGTGAACGCGATGCGCATTATTACAAGTTTCTGTCTTCTGTTTGTGGCGGCGAGCGTCGCGCTAGGACAGAAGGTAAATGTCGATTGG
Organism: Blastocatellia bacterium; assembly: GCA_035714085.1. Classification (GTDB taxonomy): domain Bacteria; phylum Acidobacteriota; class Blastocatellia; order RBC074; family RBC074; genus JAJVID01. Next base: position 6,160 of record DASTMP010000304.1, on the reverse strand, counting down.
GAGCGGGGCGCCAATTTCCTGCGATACAGAACCTACGCCTGGGGCGAATGCGAAGACATGGGGGAATTACGGCTCTGGCAGCCGCGCATCGTCCAGGATATAGAGTTCCAGCTCTCGGTCAGGGGATTCAGAAAGGCTCCGCCGGGACAGCAACCCGACGTCATTATCAATTACCGAAGCGACGTCGAGGAGCGCGCTTCGTTCGTCGAGTACGACTATGGTTATGGGCCGGGTTGGGGCCTTGGGCCGGCTCTGGGGTGGGGCCCGAGTTGGGGGTGGGGGTGGAATGGCGGCCCGGTCACGGTAGAGCCGGTTGTGGAGCGGAAATTTGAATTGACAGTGGAGATCGTGGACGCGCGGCAGAATCAATTGCTCTGGCGCGGCGACGTCACGGATCACCTGTCCCACAAATCGGAAAAGAACGTCAAGAGGTTGAGAGGCGCGGTCGGGAAGCTTTTCAGTAGCTATCCCTACGGCGACTAAACAGTATTTATGCCACAGAGACAGAGAGACGGAGAGACTGGGCGACTGGGCGACTGGGCGACTGGGCGAAACTTTCCCCCCGTCCCCCCGTCCCCTCGTCTCCCCGTCTCCCCGTCTCTCCATCTCTCCCTCTTCCTGTCTCTGTGTCTCTGTGTCTCTATGGCAAATTCATCGGCGCAAGCGCAACCTGCGCCCGCCCAAAACGTTCCCGCGATCAAGGATCCCGCCGCCCGCGTCACAGAGGCGCTTGCCGGGGCGGTCCACCTGGCCTCAGAGATTATCGCGATCAAAGATCCTGCCGCCCGGGCCGCAGTTATGCAAAAACTACTCGAGACCGGCGTCGCCTCCGAACGGATTCAGTCGGCGCGTGAAGCCGTGGTCACGAAATGGGCGCAGCTGGCCGAGAGCGCCCTCGGGCAGAGCGACATCGAACACAGCATGGGGAATTTCCGCCGCGCGGTCGCCGCGATGCCGGAGCGCGTCACCGACCGTTTCTTCGAGGATGCCGTCATCCGCATCCCGTTCGCGCTTTCGGCGCGCGGTTATCGGAACGAAGCCGTTGAGATGGCGCGAGAGCTTGAACGGCGGTTCGCCAAGGACCCGCCGAGACTCGCCTCGATCGGCGAGTTTTATATGACAATCGAGGCTACCGGCGACGCGATCCACGCGCTCGAAGCGGCGTCGAAACTCGCTGGAGAGGACGCCAAACTGGACCGGCTGCTGGGCGCGGCTTACCGGATGGGGCTGCGACTTGACGACGCGATCGCTAAATACCGGCTCGCGGTCAGTCTCGACGCCAACGACAAACGCGCCTACTACGAGTTGGCCAACCTCTACCGCGCGCAGGGGGCTTACGCCGAGGCGATCGAACTCTATCGCAAACAGCTCGAGATCGCCCCCAAGCATTCATCGTCGTATAAAGGCCTGGCGCTGGCGTATCTGGCGCAGGGCGACGAGGAGCGGATGACGGCGGCGATCGATCAGGCGCGCTCCTTCAGCGGCTTGGACGAAGAGATCACCGGCGACGTCTATCTGCAAACGCAACTGGCCTTCCACTACCTCGCGCAAAACAAAATGAAAGAAGCGCAGCAGGCCGTCGCGGCGGCGCTGCTGGTCGAGCCACGCTACAGTTGGGCGCGCATCGCCGCCGCCGAAGTTGACCTCGCCAATGGAAAATATTTCGACGCCGAGCGCAACCTGATCGCGGCCAAATCTTACGCCAACTTCCCGACGCTATATTTCACGTTGGGCAAACTCTACCTAATTGTCGAAGATTTCGACGGCGCGCTGGAACAGTTCTCTAAATCCTTCGACTATTCATCCCAGGGGCGGTTCACGGCGAAGCTCGGCGGCGTGTTCGATGCCCAGGCTGACAACCTGAAAGAGTTGCTCTCGCGCGAACATCGGGCGGCGATCTTTCTGGCAAAACCCCCGACCAAAGACGAAACCTTCAAAATCGCCGAGGCGTTGGTCCGATTCAACGCCGGCCTGCGCGCCATCAAAACGGCGATGAGCTCATCTCCAAAAGGCGAAACCGGCGATGGCGCAAAGGGCTCTACGGAAAACTCCGAAGCGCGGCGCGGACAAATTAAAGAGATGGAGAGCGCCGCAATGGATTTCATCGATGCCGAAAACTCGCGGCGCACGTTCAGGATGTTGAGCGTCGCCGAGAAGCTGGCACAGGCCGGCGTCTCGACGGGGCTGGCGGTAGAGTTGGCCGAGCAGGCGTTGGGGCTGGCCCAGGTAGCGACCGAACCTGAAGGGTCACTGCGCGAATATCCGAACTACGACCGAAACGGGAGACTGGCCATATTTCGCGGACGCGCGCTCAGCGCGAAAGGATGGGCGTTATTCAAAGCCGACAAAAACCCGGAGGCCGCCTCTGCCTTGACTGAGTCGACGCGAGCTTACGGCTCGCTCCCCGAAGGCCGGCGCGCGCTGCGGCGTCTCGCCACGGTGAAAGAGACGCAAGGAGAGCTGAAAGAGGCTCTAGATCTGTACCTCGCGGGATACGAAGCGCCGGCGTCAGGCTCAGAATTGGACCGTGCGGTGATCGAATCGCTCTATCGCAAAATAAATGGCTCGCTCGAAGGGCTGGACAAACTATTGCAAACGCCGCGCGCCGCTTCCCAGTGATCGACAGAGATCGACCCGCCAGTCTTACGCTCGGAATCATAGGCCTCTCCCTCACTCCAACGGAAGCAGAAACGCCACTGGTCGTTTATCTAAATCTGCCAAAGAATACTCCATCCATAGCTGCAAGCTTGGATGGAGATCTAAATCCGATTGCTATATTTTCCCTTGAATGGAGATCATTACTAATGAAAATCGAAACAGGCGTAATCGCCGCCGCCGGTTCGGGCACCAGAATGCTGCCGGTCACCTTGGGCTATCCGAAAGAGCTTCTTCCGATCATCAATAAACCCGCAATTCAATTAATTGTCGAAGAGTTCATCGAAGCCGGGCTGAAGAAGATCATCATCGTGACGGGCGAAAACCCCGATCCGCTGCGCCGCCAATACAAGCACCCATCTCTACCGCCGCGCGGTAAGCACAAACCGCTCGACGAATTTATCGACAAGCTGTCCGGCGTCGAAATCATGTTCGAGCCCCAATCCGGCCCATACGGCAACGGCACGCCTTTGATGGTCGCGCGCCCGCACATTCCGGAGGGCGAGGGCTTCATTTACGCCTACGGCGACGACATTCTGAAGACCAGAGTGTCCTTCGCCAGGCGGCTGGTCGCGACCCACCAGGCGGCCGGCGCCTTGGTCGCCGGCGTACAGGAAGTCCCCTGGGAAGACGTTTCCCGCTACGGCGTCGTCGAACTCAAGGGAGGCGGCGGTTATGAGATGAAGGACGTGATTGAGAAGCCGCCGCGCGAAGAGGCGAAATCGAACCTGGCCATGTTCGGACGCTTTCTGCTCTCGACCGAAGTGATTCGGATTCTGAGCGAGATTCCTCTGGGCAAATCGAATGAGTTGTGGCTGACCGACGCGGTGCGCGAGTACATACGTCGAGGAGGCCGCGTCGTCGCCCAACCCGTGACCGATGGCGAGTGGCTGACCATCGGCGACCCGGTTAATTACTTGAAGACCATGATCGAGTACGCGATGGATGACGCCGAGATGCGCGCGGCGCTTGAGCCGAGAATACGCGGATTGCTTTCTTAAAACTATTGACGCCTTTAGCGGCTATTTGTATCCTCAGCCTCGCCATACTTTACCGCCAGCCATGTAGGCGGCTTCCACACAAAGAAATTCGCAGGCGATCGAAATCCCCCTTGATCTCCTCAGTGGTTGGCCTGCCTGACCATTTAATAGCCCTGTAAAGAGAGACGAGGAGCATAAATGCGCCGTTTAATAATTGCCGCCTTACCCGCTTTGATATTGCTGTGCGCGCCCTTCTCAGATCCTCAGGGCTGTGGGTCGCATTCAATCCGCTGGACTCCCCTAATGATCAACCTGTTACAGATCGGGGCGCCGCGTGCGCAAGCCTCCGCCAATGAACGCGGCGTGGCGCCAAGCGCTCAGGAGAGTATTTCGCTGGAACCAGGCAAGCCTGTCGAACGAGAACTCTCCGGCGGTCAGTCGCATTCATACAAAATCACGACGATCCCCGGTCAGTACCTGCATATAGTGGTCGAGCAACGAGGGATAGATGTGGCGGTGGCGCTGTTTACACCCGACGGCAAGAAGATCAGCGATGTGGACGGCGAGCAGACGACTGTGGGGGCGGAGACCGTCTCGGCGATCGCAGAGGCGGCAGGCGCATACGGGATCGAAGTGCGTTCCCCTGAGAAAACGGCCGAAACAGGACGCTACGAAATCAGGATAGAAGAATTGAGAGAGGCGACCGCTGAAGATAAGGATCGCGCCGCCGCAGATGCGCTCTTTCGCGAGGGGTGGCAATTAAGGCAAGGAACGCTGGAGGAAAAAAGAAAGGGTATCGAAAAGTATCAAGAGGCGTTGGAACTGTATCGAAGAGCAGGCGACCGCCGTCAGGAAGCTGTCACACTCAACAACATCGGGATGGTCTATGTGTTGTTGGGGGAACTGCAGAAGGCGCTGGACAAGAGCAACGAAGCTCTAGCGATCAGTCTAGCGGTGGGCGACCGCCGTGAGGAGGCCAAATCGCTCATCTACATCGGCGGGGCTTATTGGGGGCTGGGGGAGCCGCGGAAGGCTCTGGAGAAAGACAACGAAGCTCTGCAGATCAGGCGGGCGATGGGCGACCGCCGTGGGGAGGCCCACGTACTCAACAACATCGGCATGGTCCTTTGGTCACTGGGGGAGATTCGGAAGGCTCTGGAGATGTACAGCGAAGCTCTGCCGCTCAGTCGGGCGGTAGGCGATCGCAGTAGGGAGGCCAACATACTCGGCAACATCGGCCTAATCCACAAGTCACTGGGGGAGATGCAAAAGGCTCTGGAGAAGTATAACGAAGCTCTGCTGATCTTCCAGGCGGTGGGTGACCGCATCCATCAGGCCGCCATACTTAACGGTATTGGCGATATCTATTGGGGGCTGGGAGAGCCGCAAAAGGCTCTGGAGAAATACAACGAGGCTCTGCCGCTCAGTCGAGCGGCGGGTGACCGCGAGGCGGAGGCCTACTTACTCAGCAGCATCGGCGCAGTCTATTACTCACTGGGGGAGACGCAAAAGGCCCTGGAGAAATACAACGAGGCCCTGCAGCTCAGTCGAGCGCTAAGCGTACCACTTGTGTTGGCCAGCACCCTCAACAAAATCGGCGAGGTCTATCGGTCGTTGGGAGAGACTCAAAAGGCGTTGGACAGGTTCAATGAGGCCCTGCCGCTCAGTCGGGCGGTGGGCGACCGCGAGGGAGAGGCTGCTACGCTTCTGGGGATTGCGCGGGCGGAGCAAACACGCGGCAATCTAACGCAGGCTCACCAGACCATTGAACAGGCTATTGGCATTATCGAATCTCTGCGCGCCGATATCGGCGAGGAGCATCGGGCTTCCTACTTCGCTTCACAGCGGGAGTACTATGAGTCTTACATCGACATCCTGGCGGAGCGGCATCGGCAGAACCAGGCTGCGGGATTTGACGCCACGGCGTTCGCGGTCAGCGAGAGCGCCCGCGCCCGATCCCTGCTGGATCTTTTGACCGAATCGCGCGCTGATATTCGACAGGGCGTCGATGGCTCCCTGCTGGAGCGCGAACGCTCCTTGCAGCAACTGCTCAATGCGAAGGCGGTGGCGCAATTCGCCCTGTTAAATCGCAAGCACACTTCCGCCCAGGCCGAAGCCGCCGCCAAAGAGATAGACTCCATCACCAGCGAGTACGAGGAGGTGCGGGCGCAGATTCGCGAGCGCAACCCCAGATACGCCGCCTTGACCCAGCCCCAGCCGCTCGGCCTGGCGGAAATTCAACAGCAGGTGTTGGACCCGGACACTCTGCTTCTGGAGTACTCGCTGGGTGATAATGTGAGTCACCTCTTCGTAGTGAGCCAGACGTCAATCGTCTGGCGCCGACTGCCGAAGCGGGCTGAGATAGAAGCGGCGACGCGCCGCGTGCGTGAGCTGTTGATTGCGCCGCAGCCGCAGCCCGGCGACACCGAGGCCAAATATCAGGCTCGCGTCAAAGAGGCCGGAGAGAGCTACTGGGAGCAGGCCGCCGAGTTGAGCCGGATGTTGCTCGGCCCTGTCGCCTCCCA
>DASTMP010000303.1:0-4392 GCA_035714085.1 Blastocatellia bacterium | reverse complement strand
CTGGTCTTTGACGCGCGCGGCGTAATCTTGCGCCTGTTTGCGAACGTCGCGGATGGAGATGATCGCTTCGCTGGTCTCCGAGAACTTATCGCGGATCTTCGTCAGCAGATCGAACTGCTTCTGGAATTCTTCCTGCGTGGTTGAGACGCGCGGGTCTTTCTTGATCTCGAACGTTTCGGTCATCGTCTTGCCGTCAACAGTCAATTTGACTTGATATGAGCCAGGCACGGCCTGCGGCCCCGAGGTGTTGCCCGACCAGAGGATCATTCTGGGGAAGCGCGCGGCGTCCGCGTAACGCAGATCCCACGCGAAGCGGTTCATTCCTTTTTCGGTGGGGACGCGAGCTGGGCCGCGGCGGAATCGTCCGCCGCCTTCTTCGTCTCCTCCGGCTTCTGATGGCGCGCCCGCCGGAGTTTCCGTCGCCTTGCTGGAAAACTTCTTCACCGATTTACCGGTCGCATCGAGGATTTCGACTGTCACCTCGCCTTTCGGCTTCTCTTTCAGGTAATACCAGATCGAGGCGCCCGCGGGCGGGTTTTCGCCGAGCGCCACGCCGGGCGGGATGCGGCCGCCGGCGCCCGGTGTTCGGTAGGCCTCTTCAGGTTTGAAGAGATGCGCGTCGGCCTGAGCGATTGTGTCTTTCCACTGATGAAGTACGGGCAGGTCGTCGATGATCCAGAATGCGCGGCCTTGCGTGGCGATGACCAGGTCCTTGTCACGTTTGTGCACGGCGATGTCGGTAATCGGGACGACCGGAAGGTTCAACTGCAAAGATTGCCAGCTCTCGCCGTCGTTGAACGAGACGTAAATTCCGGTTTCGGTTCCGGCGTACAGCAACCCGCGTCGGTTCGGGTCTTCGCGAATCACGCGCGTGAATGCGTTGTCGGGGATGCCGTTCACGATCTTCTTCCACGTCTTGCCGTAATCGTTGGTCTTATACAGGTACGGGCGGAAGTCATCGGACTTGTACATCGTCGCGGCGAAGTAAGCTGTCGAGGCGTCGTGCGGCGACGCCTCGATGGAGTTGATCTGAATCCATTCGGGCAGACCCGGGACGTTCTTCGTGACGTTCTCCCACTTCGGCTTTTCGGCGTCGCCGTCACGTGTGACGTGAACGAGGCCGTCGTCGCTGCCCGTCCAGATCACGCCTTTCTGCACGGGCGATTCGGCCAGCGTGAAGATCGTGCAGTAATACTCGACGCTGGTATTGTCTTTGGTGATCGGGCCGCCTGATGGGCCGAGTTTGGATTTGTCGTTACGCGTCAGGTCTGGGCTGATGATCTGCCAACTCTGACCTTCGTTCGTGGTTTTGAAGAGAACATTGCCGCCGGTGTAGAGCGTGTTCTGATCGTTCGGCGAAAAAAGGATCGGGAAGTCCCACTGGAAGCGGTACTTCATACCCTCAGCGCCCCAGCCCATCGGGTTATCAGGCCATACGTTGATGTCGCGCTGCTGCCCTGTGCGGTGATCGAGCCGTCCGAGCAGGCCGCCGTAATTGCCGCCGAAGACGATGTTGGAATCTTTCGGATGCGGTTGCACCCAACCCGATTCACTCCCGGCGGTCTCCTCCCAATCTCTAACGGTGATGCCGGAGCCGGCCGTGCGACTGACGATCTTGACCGTGGAGTTGTCCTGCTGCGCGCCGTAGACGTGATAGGGAAAATCGTTGTCGAGCGCGACGCGGTAGAACTGCGCCGTCGCCTGATCCTGCTCCGACCATGTTTTGCCGCCGTTGAACGTGACGTTCGCGCCGCCGTCGTTGGAGTTGATCATTCGGTTAGGATCGTCGGGCGCGATCCACAGGTCGTGGTTGTCGCCGTGAGGCGTCTGGATCGTCGCGTATGTGCGCCCGCCGTCGACCGATTTGTAAAAGCCCGTGTTGAGCACGTATACGGTGTCGGCGCTCTTCGTGTCGGCGTAGATGTGCGTGTAATACCACGCGCGCTGGCGCAGGTTGCGGCCCTCGTTGACCTTCACCCAATTTCCGCCGCCGTTGTCCGAACGGTAGACGCCGCCGTCTTCGGCTTCGATGATCGCCCAGACGCGCTCAGGATTGGCGGGCGAAACGGCCACGCCGATCCGGCCGAGCACGGCGCCTTTCGGCCCGCCCGGGTTGCGCGAAATCTCCGTCCACGTGTCGCCGCCGTCTGTAGATTTGTAGAGGCCGCTGTCGGGGCCGCCGCTCTCGAGGCTGTAGGGCGTGCGTTTCGCCTCCCAGATCGAGGCGTAGAGCACATTCGGATTCGATGGGTCCATGCTCAAATCCACCGCGCCTGCTTTGACCGATTTGAAGAGCACACGCTCCCAGATCTTTCCGCCGTCTTTCGATCTGAAGACACCGCGATATTGGTTCTGGCCCGCGGCGTGGCCGAGCGCGGCTACGTAAACCAGATCGGGATTCTTCGGATGAATGCGAATGCGCCCGATGACGCGCGAGTCTTCAAGTCCCACCCGCTTCCACGTCTTGCCCGCGTCCGTTGACTTATACACGCCGTCGCCGTGCGAGAAGTTGCCGCGGATGCAGGCTTCGCCCATCCCGACGTAAACGACGTTCGGATCGGATTCGCTGACGGCGATTGCGCCCACCGTGCCCGTGCCGAACGGCTGTCCGTCTGAGACCGGCTCCCACGTGACGCCGCCGTCGGTCGTCTTGAAGACGCCGCCGCCCGTGCCGCCGAAGTAATAGACCATCGGTTGCGACGCCGCGCCCGCGACGGCCACGGAACGCCCGCCGCGAAACGGGCCGATGTTGCGCCATCGCAATCCGCTGAGCGGATTCGATTGAGAAGCCTGCTGCGCATGCGACGAATTGGAGATCGTGAGAAGCGCTGCGCCGAACGCCAGCAGCGATAGAAACGCGATCAATATCGGGCGCCGAGAAAAGCGGATGTGTGTCTTCATGATGTGAGCCTCGCTTGTGGAAATGATCCGCGAAGCTCCACGAAGAAAGAAAGAGTAATTCTCTTCCTGAAACCTCGCGTGACTTCGTGGATTTGGTTTTGGGAAATGCTACAGACGGGCGAATGATAGCCTGAAGTTGCGGATTTGTTTACAGCGCGAGTGAAGCCGAAGCGCGCAGGTTGTCGCAACACTCGGTATATTTGCGTCTCAAAAACACTCCGACAGTCTACGCTAATTCGAAGATAGGGCGACCTGAGACCGCGCCGGAGCCAGGCTCAGTTCTGCGACGACGTGTTCGGGAATCGGCAATCGTTCGAGCGCGCGCGGCTCAACTTTGATTGCGCCGGCGCCGTACGACTTGCCGACGAGCGAGAGATTTCTGACAGTGTCAGGCTGTTTCAGCGCCTGCCAGAGCCTGGCGACGGAATCATCGTCCTCGCGATGAGGGTAGACGCATAGGAAGCTGGTGAGCGGCATGACTCCCGCCAGATTGCGAATGAATCGCGCGTTTCGACGGCCCAGGTAAGCGAATAGGAACGGCGGGGCCTTCCGTATTTCCATCTTGTACCAGGGCCGCCGCGTCGCTATCAAAGGCCGTTTATAAAGCTCTGCGTCGCGGCCCTGTAGCAAATAATTGCGCGCCGCTTCGGGAAAATCGTCAAGCTCTCTGCCGTCCGGGGCGAAGAGCAAAGTGGGCCTGCCCGCGGCATCGAGTTGTCGCAGCGTATCATGTGTGATCTCTTCCGTTGTCGCGTCGCGTGTGCGCCCGATGGCGGGCAGGAGCATCTCGGCGGGAATCTTCAACTCGGTTGCCCGCCGGCGCGTGAGAAAAAAGAACTCGTTCGCTCCGGTGGCGATGCCGCGCATCACACGCGCAAAAGCCGCCAGGGGGATTCCCGCGTCTGATCGCTCGGCGGGCGGACGCGACAACCCTGAATCGAGGCCTTCATGCAAATCGCGACGGTGGATCGTGAGCGCGTCTGTTGAATCAAGATCGAAGTTCGCATCGATCCATTTCCTCAGCGCTTCGCTTCCGGCGCGCCTGCATTGCGCCCATAGGAAATGCGCCTGCGGCCGGGCGTTGCGAATCAGAAGAATGATCGGATTGGTGTCCACGTTCGGAAACGGGGAAGCCTCCGGCGTGAATGTGATAACAGCGTCGAGGCGATAACGGCTGGTGATCCATCGCCAGAGCGGTTGCGCGAAGACGCCTTCGCAGGTGTCGGCGGGCACGATGAACGCTAGCCTCCCACCGTCCGAAAGCAGTTGCAGCGCGCGCAGCAAAAAATAGATGTGCAGGCCCGCCCGCCCGTCCAATTCCTTCCCGATCACCTCGGCGCTTATCGCGCGCAACGATTCTTTGATTGATGGCGCCAGACGGTGGTGGCGAATGTACGGTGGGTTGGCGACGATTGCCGGGAAGCGCCGGTCCGGCGGTCGCAGAACGAAATCGCCTATCACGACCCGCTCAAGATCGCGCGCCGGCAATCC
>DASTMP010000302.1:0-50855 GCA_035714085.1 Blastocatellia bacterium | reverse complement strand
GACCAGCCGTGGCTTAAAGCATGGAGGGGGGCGATTGATGATTGGAGATGAATGTTGGGGTAATAAAGGGCGCAGCGAGATTTGAGGATTTCAGCGTGTCACAAAGCAAAGGCGTGCCGGATACACGGCTGGAGCGCGTAGGTCTCAAGCGGTTTTGAGCAAACGCTACGCAGTTCAACTAGAGTTTTCAGGAGGGACAGGAACGCGGCCGGTCGTGGCGAGCCTGCCTAACGGAGCCGTCTGCATTGCTGACGGGGTAGGCGCTGAATCAGAACCGCCCAAAAATTGCTCGACTCTCTCAATCTCTTGTCTAACTTCCTTCTGCAATCCTGTCAGTGTCAGATAGATCTGTTTTAGTCTGTTGAGAAAAGCAGGCATCGAAGGAGCGTCCGGCGGATACCAATTTGTGTCTGGGGTCGTCTCGATCGGATCCAAGTCATCAGCCCGAATCCGCTCATACAATGCGGTTGTCGCTCCGGCGGGGATCACGCCGAGCTCATCACGCAAAGCGGCCACGCAGCGTTCATACTGGCGTAGCGCTTCTGTTCTGTCACCTGTAATGTATTGTATCCGCATCATCCTCTGATGTGTGCGCTCGCTGGCCGGATCGTGGCGGAGAAGGTGTGCGCCGTAGGCCAGCGCCGATTCATAAGCCTCGTGCGCCGCACAATGGCTCATCAATCTGTCCAGCATGGCTATGTAGACATTCTGCAGCCGCTCACGCTCGAAGAGACACCAATCCCGATACAATCCTTCGAACAAATCGCCCCGATAAAGCTGGACGGCATTGTCTAAAAGCTGAACGCATCCCGCGTCCAGCTCCGTATTTTTCGGCGCCGCCGCATAAGCCTGTTCGAATACGCTGATGTCTTTCCATAGGTCAACTTCAGGGTTGAGCCGCACCCACTCCGGCGTAACCAGTATGAGGTCAGAGGATGCGCATATAAAGGAGGCGCAGGCGGATTGCAATTGCCATAACGCTTGCCGCAGACACTTCTTCGACTGGGCCGTCGAATAGTCTTCCCAAAGCAAGCTGGCTAGACGTTCTCGACGTTGGGGCTGGAGCCCATGAATCAGAAGATAGCAGAGCAGTTCGCACGCTTTAGCGCTCTCGGGGCCGTACCAAATACGATCATCACACTGCAGGTGAAACTGGCCGAAGAGGTAACACTTCACCGTGGACATAGATACCGCCTTCGCACTGGGACTAAACTGAAAGCTTATGCCGTAAACGAGAAATCAAAGCCGTGATTCCCCTTCATTAACAAGGATTTTGCCGATGCCACGACGTATCGCTAGATAACTCTTTCTCACTTCCTACTGGCGTTTCGGGGAAAAACATGTCGCGGATTTTTTCGCGCTGACAAGAGATTCTTTTGCCGAATTCGGAAGATGACCTCACAAAAGATGATCCGAAGACATTCAGGAGACGAACGCAAGACAGCGATCTGTTAGTCATGCGCCTGAGGAATACAGCGGAGTCCGAATACGGCTGGATATTTACGGGTACATGCTTATGGGAGATGAGGAACCTAAAAAGGTCGCACAGAAGCCTACTCCTCAATCGTTCATTATCAAATTTATTTTTGAGCAAGTTTCAGATAAAGCGTCTCCGGTTGAATGGCGGGGGCAAATCAAGCATGTCCCCAGCGGAGAGTCCAAATACTTCAGAACACTTGACGGCATCACGAAGTTCATCAGGCCTTATCTAGAGCGGATCGGCGTCCAACTAGACAAGCCCGGTTGGTTGACCCGTTGGTGGCGTCGTTGATGGCTGATGAACTAAGGAGATCAAGGATGATAAGGCTCATCATCAAAAACGGGACCAGGCATTTGTTGACGCTTACTCTCAACAGCGGCGACACCTTGCATCTGGCGCCGGGTGAGAGGTCCCGCCCTTTGAGCGAGATCGAAACGAACAATAATACGAAGATCGAAAGGCTCTTGAGAGAGAGGTGGATCGAAATAATCGCCGTCTCCGGCCAGGCAAGCGCTGAAGGTGGCGCCGAGCCGGCCGCGCCCCGGAGAAAGCCTAGATCATAACCCGAAGTCTAATCGGGTCGAATCAATGCTTCCGGCCGAGTTTGCGATTCGCAACCGGCATTCCACGTCAGAGGAGAACCTCCATGGAGTTATTGCATCCCGGCGTATATATCCAAGAAATCCCCAGCGGAGTGCGGCCGATCGAGGGCGTCAGCACATCGACCACAGCCTTTCTCGGGAAAGCAGAGAAAGGCCCGCTGGATCACGCCTTCATGGTGACCAGCTTCACCGAGTTCCAAACCGTCTACGGCGGCTTTCTCGGCGACAGTTTTCTGGCCCACGCGGCGCTGCAATTTTTCAATAATGGCGGCAGGCGGCTCTATATCGTCCGTGTCGCCAAAAACCCCACGACCGCCGACATCAACTTGAACGACCGCAAAGCCACGCCGGCCAAGACGCTGACCATTGCGGCCAGCAGCGCCGGGGCGTGGGGCAATGAATTGGATGTAGACATCACCGACGGTTCGCGCGATCCGGCCAACGAATTCCGGATCGCCATCCGTCGCGGCGACCTGGTGTTGGAGACCTTCGACGATTTGAGCATCAACTCCGAAGCGCCAAACTTTGCGGAGAAGATCGTCGGAGCGAAATCGCAGTTGATTCGCGTGACGGTCGAGGAGGGCAACAATTCAACTGAGGCAGGCTCCAGCGTCAGCGACGCGTCGCCTGGAACCTCGCTGCCCGCAGAGAATCGAAACCTGACCATCAACATCGACGGCGACGGAGCGCAAACGATCACCCTGGATGGGACCCTGACAACCGGCGCCGAGATCGCCGCCGAGATTCAAACCAAAGTCAGAGCGTTGGCGCCTTCGCGCGCGTCGACGGCGCCAGCGGCCTACAGCAATTTCAAGGCCGACTTCAGCGCCAATCTTTACATTTTGACTTCGGGATCGACCGGGAAGCGGTCATCCGTGGAGGTCTCGAACGCGGCTTTGAATAACGCCGCCGCCTTTCTCAAACTGGGGCGCACCAATGACGGGATCGAGACGACGGGCGCGGCGGTGTTGAGACCGGCCAACGGTTCCTATCACGTCGGCGACAACGCTTCCGGCGGAAACGTCCATGCCGTGACGCCCGGCAGTGACGGCGAAACGCCGCAACAGGTCGATTACGACGCAAGTCTTCATTTGCTGGACCCGGTTCGCGACGTCAATCTGATCGCCGTGCCGGGCATCGGCACGACCTCCATGGTCGCATCCGGCGCGAACTACTGCGAGCAGCGCATGGACTGCTTCTTCATCGGCGACATGGACCCAACCGACGACACCAAGGAAGAAGCCAAGACCTTCATGACTAACTTGACCAAGAAGAGTTCTTACGCGGCGGTCTACTTTCCCTGGCTGAAAGCGACCGATCCGGCTGGCATCTCCGCGGATCCGATCTCTCTGCCGCCGTCCGGTTATGTCGCGGGGATGTACGCCAAGATCGATGCCAAACGGGGCGTCTGGAAAGCGCCGGCCGGCGCCGAGGCCAACCTCGGTGGGGCGGTGGGCTTAACGACGCGCCTGATTGACGCTGAACAGGACATCTTGAATCCGATCGGAGTCAACGTTATTCGCAGCTTCCCGGCTACGGGCATCGTCATCTGGGGGGCCCGGACGCTGGCCACGCAATCCAATCCGGAATATCGCTACGTTCCGGTGCGGCGCACGGCGATCTACCTGGAACAGAGCATCTACAACGGCATCCAGTGGTCGGTCTTCGAGCCGAATGATGCAGACCTCCATGCCAGTCTGCGCCTGAACATCAATGCGTTTATGCTCCTGCAATTCCGCAACGGCGCGTTTCAAGGCCGGACACCCAACGACGCCTTCTTCGTCAAATGCGACAACCAGACCACGACACAGGCCGACATCGACGCCGGAATCGTCAACATCCTGGTCGGTTTCGCGCCGCTCAAACCGGCTGAATTTGTCGTGCTCAAGCTGACGCAGCAAACAGGTCAGCCGGCGGTTTAGAAGCCGGCCCACAGGTTTCCCCGACAAAGGAGTGAAGGATGGCTAAGTTCACGGTCAATGCGAAACGCTATGATCCGTACCGCAACTTCAAGTTCAAGATCAAGATCGACAACGTCTACGTCGCCGGCCTTAGCAAGTGCGGGGCGCTGAAGAAGACGACCGAGATGGTCGAATGGCGCGAAGGCGGCGATCCCAGCACAACGCACAAGCTGCCGGGCAAGACCAAATACGATGCGATCACCCTGACCGCAGGCGTCACCCACGACCTCACGTTCGAGGCCTGGGCGAATCAGGTCAATAACTTTCAGGGCGACGCGGCGATGTCGCTCAAGAACTTCCGCAAAGACATCATCATCGACGTCTTCAACGAGGCGGGGCAGAAGGTGCTTTCATACAAAGTCTTCAACTGCTGGGTCGCCGAGTATCAGGCGCTGCCGGAACTCGACGCCAGCGCCAACGCGGTGATGATCCAGACCGTCAAGCTCGAAAACGAGGGCTGGGAGCGTGACGCCAGCGTCACCGAGCCCACGGAGACTTAAAGGATGAGGCTAGATCTTCACGACGCGACGGACCGGCGCGCGACCGCGACGGCGCCCGGCGGAGTCTCCGATCGACGAGAAACAGCTCGGGCGGGCGGGGCGCCGGCTGAGATTCCCGAAGCAGGTCTCTTCGCGCTGCCGGGCGGATATGTAGCGGATGACGGCGCGCTTCATCGCGAAGTGAAACTGTCGCCGTTGACAGGCCGGCTGGAAGAACTGCTCGCCGACGTGGCGCCGGACGCATGTTCCGCCAGCGTCGTCACGGATTTGCTGACCGGATGCGTCGAACGTGTGGGGGCGCTGCCGATGATCGATCCCGAGCTGGTCAGAGGGTTGTTGGTGGGAGATCGAGAATACCTGCTCGTCCGATTGCGCCAGATAGAGTTCGGTTCTGAAGTCAATACGGTCTGGCATTGTGATAACACTAATTGCAGGAGGCCGATGGATATTGCGTTCTCAATCGCCGACATGGTCATTGAACGAAAAACGGTCCCGACGCGATTCTTCACCCATAGGCTTTCGGCTATCGATTTCGACAGCGCGCCGGGCGAAGGCGGGAACTGCGACAACTGCGAAGTCGAGTTCAGATTGCCGACGGGCGCCGATCAGGAAGCGCTGGCGGCAGTCTTCCAGGTCGCCCCTGACGCCGCTGTTGACCACCTGCTGGCGCGATGCGTGCGCCGCATTGGGGAAGGCGGTGAGACGGGCGAAGCGAGTATCGCGCAATTGACCGCAGACGCGCGGCAGGAGATCGGCGGCGTCATGGGACAGCTCGCGCCTCAGATCGCCATTGAGTTGGATTTGACCTGTCCCGAATGCCAAACCTCTTTTGTCGCGAACTTCGATTTCACCGCGTTCTTCCTGGCAGAGATGAAGGGCAACCTTTACTGGCTCGAACGCGAGGTTCATCTATTGGCCCGGTACTATCACTGGTCGGAGCGAGAGATCCTGTCGCTGCCGCGGAAGAAGCGGCGGCGTTACATCCAATTGTTACAAGAGGAGATTAATAGGCTCAATCAATTCGCATCTTAACGGCAAATGATGAAGACCCAGACCAGACCAAGCTATCTGTCCAACATACTGCGCAGCGGGGCCACTCCATTCAGGCAGATCAGCCGCGGTTCAGCCGCGGGTTCGAGGAGTGAAACGGCGGGACGAATGATTTCGTCATCTTCAGAATCGCCCCGGGAAGAACTGATCGCCGGCTCCGACTCCCGGCCAGGGCCTGTCACAACCGCCGATTCCGCTTCCGATGGGATCGGCGAGATGCGCGCCGACGTTTTGCATGGCCGCCCATCGAACCCGCCGCAAACCGAGAAGAACCGTTCTGGGACAGTGAGCCCAAATGTGGTTGGAACTGCGGAAGATATAAGACCGGAAACGCCTGGCCCGCAGACAGCGCTAGAGTACATCGCTGCCTCACCTACATTATCCAATTCGTCCGAGTTTATCCACCTTGAGGAGGAACGTTCCAGCCACGAGCCTGAAAACGAACGTGGGCCGGGATTGTGGCCGGCGGAAGGACGACAGGCCGGCGTCTCAGGCTCTCACTCCGGAGTGGCCTTCTCCGGCATGACCGCGGAAATGACCGTTTCCCCCAACCCGGAACGGAGTGACACGAGCGACGCCGGTCCCGAGCATTCTTCATTATCCGGTGAATCACTCAACTCCGTACGGCCGGTGAGAACGGCGCGGACGCCTCGATTGATCAGCGCCGTTGATTTGCCGCTCACAACTCCCTTGCCCGAGATGCGAGCGGAGTCAGGTCGAAAGGATCCTATTCTTCCGCCGGCGCCCAATCCACCAGATCGACTCGAAGAGAGCGACCCTGGGCGCCACGACCGGCTGCCTGAACGATCAAACGCTATGCGCGTAGCCGCGCCGGACGATGATCGTAATCGGGCTTTCAACGAAGCGGCGCGCCACAACGCAGCCGCTTCGCGACAGGAGGGAGGGCCGAAGCTAACGATTCAGAGATTGGAGGTGCAAATCATCAATCAGGTTTCGGCGGATCGCGCACGGAGCGTATCCAGCGCGCCGTCCCCGGACGCGAGTGAAACTTTGGAGCGGCGCCACCTGGGACGCATGTTGTGATTCGACGAGGTAACGATGAGTTTTCTGGCCATCGGCGCAGTGACCAAGGCGATAGCCGAACTGCTCGAAAATAAACTGAATAAACCGCCGCTCATGGGGCAGACCGTCACGCTGAAGGTCACGGCGCTCCCCCCGGATGACGGCCGCGTCGAACGCGACAACGGCGTCAATCTTTTCTTGTACCGAGTCACCGAAAGTCCCTTCGCCAAAAATCATGACTGGCCCGGCGACAGGGAGAACCCGGGCGTCAAACGCCCGCCACTGGCCCTGATACTGCATTACCTGCTGACGGCTTACGTCAAACCCTCCGCCGACGCGGCGCAGGACGATATCACCGCGCATCAGATTCTGGGCAATGCGATGGCGATCCTGCACGAATATCCGGTGCTCAACGACATTCACGACAGCGATTTCGACGCCGATCTGGACGAGCAGTTCGCCGCCGAGTTACGTCTCGCATTCGACAAGATCAAGATCAGCCTGGCGCCGATCTCGATGGATGACGTTTCTAAAATCTTCACCGGCCTGAACAAAGCTTATCGGCTGTCGGTCGCGTATGAAGTGTCGATCCTGCAGATCGCCCCTATCGCCCCGGCTCCGATACCGAGTCCGCCGTTACAACAATTGAATGTGGCGTCGGAGACGATCGGCGCGCCGATGATCACCGCCATTCAACCGCCGGTCGGGACTGCGGGAGCGACCATCGCGATCAACGGGGGCGGATTCAAGCGTCAGGGTCGGGCCACGACCGTCACCGTCGGGGAGACGAGCTTGAGCGATGCGGAACTGGCGGCTCTGAGCGATCGAGAGATCCGGCTGGTTCTGCCCACGTCGTTTAAACGCGGCCCGAAACAGCGGATTATCGTCACGGTCGACGGCCGGGACAGCAACGAATCGTTCTTCCTGATGCAACCGTGGATCAGTACCCTGCAGCCGCTGCGAGGACGGACCGGCATTCCGATCACCATCCCCCTTGAGCTGACAGCCGGCGCCACCGTAAGCGCCGAAGTCGGCGGACAGGCCGCCATCGCAACATACGACGCAGCCGGAAAAAACGTGACTGTCATTGCGCCCGACAGCCTCGCGACCAACGGCCCGGCGCCGCTGGTCCTGACCATCGACGACGGCGCGGCGCGGCGCAGCAATGCGCTCATTTACGAGGTGCTGCCGGCCATCACCGCCAAAAACGCGCAGGTCGGCGGCGCGCCTGCCAAAACGACAGTGCAAGTGACAGGACAACGGCTCGCCGGAAATAACGTGCAGGTGCGTTACGGCCAACTCCTGATCAACAAAGGGCCGAACGTTTCCTCGACGCAGGTCAGCGTCGAGGTATCGCGAGCGCTCCTACCCGATCAGCCGGTATCCGTCATCGTGGACGGTTTCGAGTCGAACGTCCTACCCCCGAGGTTGGAAAGCCTGGAGCCTGCGGAATCGTTTCCGGGGAAGTCGATCGCGCTCCTCGGGCGCGGATTGAGCGGCAGGGAAGTGATCGTCCATTTCGGTGATATCAGCGTCGATGCCGGCGCGCAGGCATATGCCACCCGAGTTGTCGTCACTGCGCCGGCCGGGTTGGCGGCGGGAACCATTCAGGTTCGCGCCACAGTCGATGGCAACGAGACCAACAATCTCTCTTTCGGAGTGCTTGCATGAACGAGGCGCCTCCTTACACCGACAGTTGTGAGCACCTGCTGGACGAGATCGGTTGTCTCGAACTGATGTTGCGCCGCGAAGCGCAGCGCTTCAGACGATTGCGGCCTGACGATCAGCCGGAGCCATTTCGCGGCCTCTTCATCTACGAAGGCGAGGTCGAAAGAAGCCTCGGCAGTCAGACGGAACCATCCGGCGATGAATCCGACGCCGCGTGGGGCCGCTCGATCGCCGAACGACGGGGGCTGATCGCCGAGCGCCGCAGGGCAAGCCAGGAACAAGGCGTCTATCTCTCGCTCCCGCGCCTGGCTCAATTGTTCGGGCTGACGCCGTTCGAAGAGCAGTTAATAGTTATCTGTCTGGCGCCGGAACTCGATTCGAAGTATGGGCGGCTCTACGCCTATCTGCAGGACGATGTGACGCGCAAACAGCCTGGCGTCGAATTAGCGATCAGACTGTGCGCCGCCACGCCGCATGAACGGATGCGGGCGCGCGCCGCCTTCTCGCGGCAATTGCCGCTCTTCAAAGCGCAACTGTTACGCCATTTGGACAGTGAGGAACCGCCGCTTCCGGCGCGATTGCTCAAGCTCGACGAGATGGTCGTCGGTTACCTGCTCGAGGCAGGCGGCGAGAGCCGTGAGTTCGCAGACTGCTGCCGCAGGATCACCGCGCCGGTCGATCTGCGGCGGCTGCGCTGGCCTCAAAATTTGAAGACGCGGCTGGTGGAGACTGTCAGGGAGCAGTTGCAACTTCGGCCACCGGCATCGCGCCGCTTGATCTACCACCTTCGCGGGCCGGCGGGGACCGGGAAGAGGTCGCTGGCGGCCGCCGTCTGTCACGCGCTTGGCGTGAGGTTGTTGGAGGTGGATGTCGGCGAGTTGTGGTTACGCGCGCCGGATTTTGAAGAGAGCCTGCGCCGTCTATTGCGCGAAGCGTTGTTGCAACCGGCGGCGGTCTTTCTCCATCGTTTCGACCAACTGCTGGGCGACGAACCGAAGTTGGTCTCACACCGGCTAGGCCTGGCCCGGGCGATCGATGATTTTTCGTGGCTGACCTTCATCGCAACCGAGTCGGCGTGGGAACCGCAAGGACTGTTCAATCATCATTTCTTCGCCCGCGTCGAACTGCCCGCGCCAAACATCGAGGCCCGGGCCGAGTTATGGGCGGAATTGACGGCCGGACAAAACCTGTTCGCGCCGGATGTCAATTGGAACGAACTGGCGGCGCGATTCCGGCTGACGCCGGGGCAGATGCGTGACGCTCTGATCGCCGCGCGCAATCAGGCGCTGCTGCGAGGTTCATTGCCGCCGCAGACGCCCCCGGAGGCCGCCCCGCTGATCGGGCCCCTGATCGAGATGAATGACATGGAAGTAGGCTGCCGTTTGCAATCGAATCAGAGGCTGGGCGCGCTGGCGCGCAAACTGTCGCCGCGCAAAGGCTGGGAGGACATCACGCTGCCCGAACACGCGATGGAGCAATTGCGAGAAATCTGTGCGCAAGTCAAACATCGCCGGACCGTCTACGGCGAGTGGGGATTCGGACACAAACAAACGCTGGGTAAAGGGCTCTGTGTCCTCTTTTACGGTTTGAGCGGGACCGGCAAAACCCTGGCCGTCGAAGTCATGGCCCGCGAGCTAAACCTGGAGGCGTTCAAAATCGATCTTTCCACCGTCGTTAGCAAATATATCGGCGAGACTGAAAAGAACCTGAGCCGGGTCTTTCAGGAGGCCGAAACCGGCAACGCGATTCTGTTCTTCGACGAGGCTGACGCGCTCTTCGGCAAACGGTCGGAGGTCAAAGACGCGCACGACCGTTACGCCAACATCGAGATCGGCTATCTGCTGCAACGGATGGAAGAGTTCGACGGCCTGGTCATTCTGGCGACCAACCTGCGGAAGAACATCGACGAAGCGTTCTTTCGGCGGATGCATTTCGCCGTCGAATTTCCGATGCCGGACGAAAGCCACCGGTATCGCATCTGGAAACAGCATCTGCCGCAGTCGGCGCCGGTCGCCGCCGATATCGATTTCGATTTCCTCTCGAGACGCGTCAACCTGGCGGGTGGCAACATCAAGAGTGTCGTCGTCAACGCCGCCTTTCTGGCGGCGGAAAATTCCGGCGTCATTCAGATGAAGCATTTTCTGCGCGCCGTTCGCCGCGAGTACGAAAAGATCGGGCGCCTGTGCGCCGACACCGACTTCGCGCCGTACCACAAGCTGTTGGGAGACCGGCGCGACGGAGAGCCATGAACGATCAACGGGTTGAACTTGGCGTCATGCGTTTGACCATCATCGGCGGCGGCGGGCAAGAAGCGCGCGCGGCGCGCATCGCGCAGTTGACGAGCGGGCGCCTTCTCGAACTGATGGAGCATGAAATGCAAAGCCTCGGCGCGGACCTGTCTCTGGCCCAACTTGATGTGCCGCCGGTCCATCTGGCGCTGGACACGATGGACGACGAAGCCGTCGCGCGAGCCGGAGCCGAGGCTATCTACCGCGCGTTGCTCGCGTCAATCTAAGAGGAGTTGAGACATGCCTAGCGGTTTAAGCAACCAGGCCAAAATTCTGCGCGGGGCGTTCGTCGAATTCGGCATCAGTCTGCCGCCGCTGATCGTCGTCTTCCAATTCAACCCGCTTAACATCACGCGGACGCGCACGGCGACGGTCAACCAGCCGAACACGCCGGGGAAGCAGCGGGCCAGCAATGAGGATTTCATCAAGCAGATCAGCGCCGACAAGTTGTTCAAAGACTTGCGCAATGGGCAGACACTGACCGTCAACCAGGAGACGCTCAACTTCGATATCAGGTTGGATGCGACCGACAAGTTGAACGACGGCGATGCGATCACCGGAGAGTTCGGCATCGCGCCGCAACTGTCGACCCTGGAGCTGATGATGTTGCCGAAGAGCCAGAGTTTACTGGGCGGCGCCGTCGCGGCCTTGCTCGGAGGATCGACCCAGAGCTTTACCTTCGCCGACGACGCTAAAAATCCGCCGGTCACGCTCTTCATCTGGGGGCGCAAGAAGGTGCTCCCCGTCAACATTACCAATATGACGATCAAGGAAGAGGAGTTCAGCGTCACACTCAACCCGACGCGCGCGACGGTGACGGTGTCGTTGGAAGTTATCGAAGGGCCGAATGCGCCGTTTCTGTATACCAAGGCGCTCACCGAGGTCATGTCGCTGCTCAACCTGGCGAATATCGGCGACGTCGCCAACACGATCGTGCCGGTCTAAGTGGAGAGAGTAATGTCACGATCGTGCCGGTCTAAGTGGAGAGAGTAATGTTCGGCAATAGCTCGCGCTATCGGAATCTGCCTGAATCCAGTCCGGTCAACGCCCAAAACGAGCGGTCGCCCGGCAAGGATCTACGTCTGATTCCCCCCACACCGGGGCAGTTTTTGCATACCGTGCGCGAAGGCGACCGGTTGGATCTGCTGTCGTTCAAATATTACGGCGACCCGTCGCGCTGGTGGCAGATATCGGATGCGAACACTGAGTGGGAGTTCCCGACCGATCTGCTCGATCGCCGCCCCATGGTCGAAGAGCGACTGGTCCTGACGCCGGCCGGATTCGCCGAGCGCTGCGCTGACCTGCGAGCGACATTGAGCGGCTTTGGCCAGGTCGTGACCGAAGAGACCGATTTTTTCGATCAAACGGCGCCGCGCCAACCAGAATTTCTCGCCGCTACCTGGACGGTGGTCTACCCGCCGTCGTTGAACCCGCGGCGAAAGATCATCGCCGAGATCAACGACGCCGGGGCCAATGTTTATCCGCTTCGCCTGCTGCGCACGTTCGCCTGGGAATTGGCCGGGCGGACGGCGGAGGCGTTCACCTTCGAAGCGCCGTCGGCAAAGTCCGGATGGCGGCGGATGATCGAAGACATGACCGCTCTGCCGGCGGTGTCGGAATTACAGTCGCTGATCGCGGAGGCCACGGTGCGCATCGTTTATCACAGCGGGATGCTGGCGCGTGAGACGCTTCTGGCTCTGATCAAGGCGAATGGCTTCGGTCTGCTGCCGGAGTCGGGCGCCGTCACACGAACCGGCGCCCAGATTGTCATTCCGCCGAATCGGATCGGATGAAAGACCGTTTTTCTGAAAGGCAGTCGCATTTCAAGAGGGATACGCGAAATGCCAAAGTTCGGGGCCACAATCAGGATCGAAGACGAAGACGCGGCGGACCTATTCCTCTCGCTGATCGAAATGACCATCGAAGAGGATCACCGCATGGCGGCGATGTTTCGCATCAAGCTGGGAATGCAGCGGCAATCCGACGGACTGTGGGAATTCCTGGATGACGAGCGGGTCAAGTCATGGAAGAAAGTGGTGATTGCCGTCAGCGTAGATGACGAGGAGACCGAATTGATCACCGGCTACATCACGCAAATCAAACCGCATTTCGACTCGGATGAGAGCAATTGTCACCTGGAAATATATGGGCTGGACGGCAGCAGCCTCATGAGTCTGGAAGAGAAGATCAAGGATTGGCCGAATAAAAGCGACAGCGATATCGCGAGCGAGGTCTTCGGCAATTACAACCTGACGCCGGAGATCGAAGAGACGGCGATCGTCTATGACGAAGCCGTCGCCACCATCATCCAGCGCGAGACCGACATACAGTTTTTGAAGCGCCTGGCGCGGCGCAACGGCTATGAATGTTTCGTCAAGGGCGAGACCGGCTACTTTCGCAAGCCGGTCCTGGACGCCACACCGCTGCCCGTGCTGGCGGCCCATTTCGGCGCGGAGAGCAACCTGGTTTCCTTCGACGCGCGGCTGAATGCGCTGCGCCCAATGACGGTCGAGATGCGCCAGCTCGACACAATCGGCAAGGAGATTCAGGAATCCGTCGCCGAAAGCAACGAACAGCGAATGTTCGGACGCGACGGCGCGCTCTCGACCGCGCCGCCGAACGGATTGACTTCGCGGCTTTTCGTGCGCCATGCCGCCGCCTCCGGCCAGCCGGAGATGGAAAACATCTGCCGCGCGATCTTCGACGAAGCGGAATGGCTGATCGAAGCCGACGGCGAGGTTGAAAGCTCGATCTACGGCGCGGTCCTGCAGGTCGGCCTGCCGGCGCCGATCAAGGGCGTCGGCGCCGCGTTCAGCGGAATGTATTACATCACGAACGTCCGGCACGTCTTCACGGCGGAAGATTACCGGCAGCATTTCAAGGCGCGGCGCAACGCGCTGGCTCCTGTCGACGGCGACTTTTCTGGCGGCGATCCGCTGCCGTGAGGAGGAACATGAACGACGACCTGCTGGCGCGCTTGGCGCAACGAGTCGAGGGCCGCTTTTACGGCAAATACCGCGCCCTCGTGGTGGATAACGCCGATCCGGAAAATCGCGGGCGGCTGCGATTGCAGATTCCCGGCGTGCTCGGCCGCGAAGTGGTCTCAGGCTGGGCGCTTCCATGCCTGCCATATGGCGGCGCGGCGGATCATGGCTTCTTCTTCATTCCGGAAGTCAATGCCTGCGTCTGGGCCGAGTTCGAAATGGGTGACCTGACTTACCCAATCTGGGTCGGGGCTTTCTGGGGCAAGCCCGGCGGGGAGACCGAGGCGCCAAAGCCGGCCGACGCTCAATCGCCGCCGACGCGCAAAATCATCAAAACGCTGAAAGGCAGCAGCATCGAGATCGAAGACAAGGACGGCGAGGAGATATTCATCATCCAGTACAGCAACGGCAGTCAAAAGAACATCGTGATGATGGATAAGGATGGCATCAAGATTGAAGATGCCAACGGGAATAAGATCGAGATGAGCGCGGCAGCGATCAATATTTTCCCTAACGTCGCCTGCAATTTGGGCAGCGCCGCTATCAATATGGTCAATAACTTGCCTGCGTGTTTGTTTACCGGGGCGCCACACGCGATAGACGCTAAAGGACACGCGAAGATTCTCAAGTAGATGAAAGATCATGGCCAAGCCAACAGCGGATGAGATCAAAACTAATATTCAAGCGCAAGACGGAGAGGTCTGGAATCAAACTGACGAGCGCCCCGTTGGTTTGGATATGTTCGAGGCTGACCTGGCACAGGCCATCGCGGCGACCTGGGCAGAGGTCGAGGACGGCTTCGTCATCGCCTCGGTTCCGGTCACCGGCGGTTCGTCTTCACCTGGTGGCCCGCTGGCTCGTGGTATGGCGCCACTATCAGTAGGGATGTTGACCAACACTAAGTCATTTACGGCTGTGATCAGCAAATTCTCCCCGTCGCCTCCGCACGAAGCTACCGAGGGAATCATGGCGCTGGTCGATGCTGTTGCGCAGGGGATCGGGCAGGGGTTCACGCTGTGGGCGCAGGGATACTCGGCGAATTTGACGGCTGTCGGCGGGACGTGCGCATGGGTAGCTCCGGATCCGCCTGTCAACCCGACCGGAGCGTCGGGCCCCTGGTCCGGCGGATCCATTCAGGCTTTTCCGCTCGCGAGTGGCTCCAGCAGCGAAGATTTCGGAATGACGGCAAGCAGTTTGGAAACAGCGATTGGCAATGCCGCCGATCCGGAGAAACTCAAGCAGAATCAGAACAGGTTGCAACCTGCCTTGAGCGCTTTGATCAATGCCATCGCCGCCGGATTTGAAACCACATGGAATCAATGGAAGACCGCTACCATGATTTCCGGTGGTAATGGGTCAGGGACTGCCACTCCATCAAGCGGCGGCATCTCCAGCGGCGCGGTGGCTTCGCCGAAAATCGGCTAACCCTGGCAGGCAATCTGCCCTTTCTTAACAACGAGTGAGGAACAGATGGACGCAACCAGTTTCGGCTTTCCATTTCGGATCAACGAACTCGGCCGGGTGGCGGCGCTCACCGGCGCCGATAACATTCGCGCCAAGGTTCTGCAGACGCTCATGACCTCGCCGGGCGAGCGCGTCATGTTGCCGGAGTTCGGCTGCGGACTGCGCGACCTGCTCTTCGATCCGAACAACGAGGTTCTGGCGGCGGCGACCGAGTTCACCGTCACCAAATCGCTGCAGCGATGGTTGGGCGACGAGATCCTCGTCCAACGCGTGGAGGTCGAAAACATCGACGGCGAGTTGCAGATCGAAGTTATCTACATTCGACGCGATCGATTGACGGCGGGCCAGGTGAAGATCGCATTCTGAGCGGAGATTCTACGATGGCGATGATTACAGTCAAAGATGGCCAGCAGGTGATCGATTACCTGGCGCGCGATTACAACAGCTTTCGACAGGCGTTGATGGACCTTATTTCGGCCAAGCTGCCGGAATGGACGGATCGCTCGGAAGCCGATTTCGGCGTCGTCCTGATTGAGTTGTTCGCATACATGGGCGACATCCTCAGTTACTATCAGGATCGCATCGCCAACGAAGCCTTCCTGACCACGGCACAGGAACGGCGCAGCGTGATCAACCATCTGCGTCTGATCGGATATGAGATGGCGCCGGCCGCGCCAGCCGCAGCGCAGCTCAGTTTGATCGTGGCCAACAACGTCAGCCAGGTCGTCGAAGTCCGCAAAGGCGATCAGTTCGCCACCGTCAGCAGCCCGGATCGGAAGAGCCTGACCTTCGAGTACGATGAGGCGACGCCGCTGGTTATAGACCTGTCGAAGGTCGATCAGACGACTCATCCGGCGCAAAAGCCCGACGGCACGCCGCTGCCCAATTTCAAAGAGATCGTGGGCATCATCCCGGTGCGCGAGGGGCGTTCGATCGTCAACGAAGTGATCGGCGTATCGAACGGCGCGCCGAATCAAGGCTTCAAGCTGGCGCAGCCGCGCGTATTGCTCGATTCGCTGCAGATAGTCGTCGAGACTTCGCCGCCGACCCCGGCCTGGCGATGGCGTAAGAACCTGATCTTCAGCGGCCGCGCGTTTACGCCGGAGCAACTGAGCGCGCTGGAACAGGCCGGACGCATCAGTTCGACGCTGGCGTTCAGCCGCAGCGCGGATCGAGATTTCGCCACCGAGACCGACGAAAACGACGTGACGACGGTGATCTTCGGCGACGGCCAATACGGGCAGATCCCGCCGCCAGGGACGCGCATCATGGCCAGTTATCGCGTGGGCGGCGGCAGCGGCGGGAACGTCGGCGCGGGCCAGGTCTCCGTCATCACCAAAGCGCCGCAACTACAACTGCTCGGCGCCAAGGTCGCCAATCGCACCCCGGCCAGCGGCGGCGCGGAACGAGAATCGATCGAACAGGCCATCAAATTTGCGCCGACAGTCTTCAGTTCGATGCAGCGAGCCGTCACCGGCGCCGATTATGTCGCGCAAGCCAGGCTCTTTCCCGGCGTTTCAAAAGCGCGCGCCGAAGCCACCAACTGGAACACGATCAATCTATACATCGCGCCGGCCGGTAGCGGTCAGGCGCCGTCCGACACGCTGCGGCGCGATCTGCTGGCCTACTTTGAAGACAAACGCATGCTGACCACCGTCATTGAAATCAAAAGCCCGGATTACGTGCCCATCGACGTGGCCGCTCAGGTCGGCGCCATCCCTCATTTTCGTAACGAGGATGTCGCTGCCGCCGCCAATCAGGCGATCAGCGACCTGTTCAATTTCGAGCAGGTGGATTTCAAACAGACTTTGTATCTGAGCAAGATTTACGAAGCGTTGGAGTTGTTGGGGAGCGTGCAGTTCGTCAACGTCACCCGATTCCAGATCGCCCCGTCAACACCGCTGCCTCCCCCTTCGGAAGAGGCGAGCGCGATTGCCGAGGGCGGATTAATTCAACTTGGCGAGAACCAGATTCCCGTGCTCAACGAACTGGTGATCAATGTCACCGGAGGCGTGTAGTGCAAGTCCGCAACTTCAAAGCCGAGTCGAATTCGCGCGGCGGCCGGATCGATCTTTCATGGATCAACCCGACAGCAGCGGAGTTTCCTGGATTGGCGGGCGTCTCGATTTTGCGGGGCGAATTGACGCAACCGGAGATGACGACCGCAGGGGGGCGAGTCACGGCCACGGCGCCGGCGCATATCGTCTTTGACGATCCGCTGGCAGGGCCGGGCGCGAGCGGGGCATTCCGCGATCAGGGGTTGAGAGGCGAGACGGTCTACTATTACGCTGCGGTGGCCTATTCTTCGTCGCAGGTTTCACCTCCGGTCTTTGCCTCCGCGCTGGCGACGGTTCCGTATCAAACGGCAGACCAGCTCTACTTCAACCTGCCGGGGCTCTATCAGCAGTTCGACACTGTCTCGCCGCCGAAAGTCCCGGGCATCGATCCGGCAGACCTTCAGAAAGGTCAACTGCGCCGGCTGCTTGAGATGTTCGGCGAGCAGTTCGACCTGCTGAGAAGCTATGCGCGTGGGATGCGCGACTTTCAGGAGATCAGCCGCCTCGACGGTACGCTGCTGCCGCTGCTGGCCACCTGGGTCGGGTGGCAGAACGATTTCACGCTCAGCTATGCCAAACAGCGGAACGAAATCGGCTACGCGCCGCATTTCCACCGCACCACCGGCATCGCCGCCAATTTGCGAGCGACCATCAACCGGCTGACCACCTGGGACGCGAGGATCAAGGAGTTCGTTCACAACGTCTTTCTGACCAACGCCCCGGAACAGCTTATCATCAAGGAGCGGGAGCGGAGCGGAGCGGACTGGCAGGCGGAAAAGCTGGTCACGACCGACATCGCATATGATGGCCGTCCTTCCGCTGTGCGCGGCAGGGACGGCCGGCTCTGGCTCTTCTTTCATGCGCGGCAGAGCGTGGCGAAACCGGCGACCTCGCCGGGACGGGCCGGGTCGGAAGACCAGTGGCATCTGTGGCTCAAAACGTATGATCAAACCGGCTGGCTGCCTGCACAACGTCTGACCTTCGGCGGCAAGGTCAATAAGTACCCGGCCGCATTTCAAAAGCAGGACGGGAATTTCTGGGTTTTCTTCAGCAGCTATGAAACGGCCGGCAACAGGCCGGTCCCGCAGATCAAACTTCAACTGGTCAACGCGGGCCGCCGTGCGCAACCGCCGCGCGTGAAAGGCGCTCAGGCCGGGCCTTTTAATTTCGCCGACGGCGATCAGTTTCGTATGAAAATTACCACGGGCGCCGCCGATGTCACACGAACTGTCACTTTGCATCCGGAGTATTTCGGCAATCTGGCGCATGTGAGCGCCGCCGAGATCGCGGCCTTCTTGAACCACGAACTGCCGGGCGCTGAAGTGGCGGTGTCAGACGACGGAACGGTCGTGATCACGGGGCTGACGACCGGAGCCGCCTCCAGCCTGACCGTCAAGGTCTCGCCGGTCGCCGTCAAGCTAGGGTTGGTCGCCCAGGTCGACGTCTCCGTTTCGGGGAGCGACGCCGCCCTGGCGCAATTGACCGGGAGCCGAAGCCAGCCTTTCCAACTGACTGACGGCGACCAGCTCTACATCAAGATTGATGACCAGTTGACTAGGGCCGTGACCTTCAGGCGGTCGCAGTTTATCGATATCACACGGGCCACCGCCGCCGAAGTAGCCGCGGTCATCGACGGCGCCCGGCCCGGCTCGGCAACGGATGACGGCGGCAGAATCAAATTGGCCTCGCCTATCATGGGTGAGGAGTCTTTTGTCGCGGTCAACGCCTCGGTCTCGACGGCGGCTTCCAAACTGGGTTTCGGGGCGCCGTTGCCAGCGGCGGATGCTTCTGCGGCCCAGGACGATACCGAACCGGCCGCTTTCGAAGATAACGCGAGCAACGTCTGGCTCTTCTGGGCTTCACGCCGCGATGGCACATGGAAGATCTGGTACAACCGATTCGACGGGACGAACTGGGGGACTGCCAAACGATTGACCGCCGGAACCGATCCTGAGTTCTCCCCGGCGGTCGTTTTCGATCCGGCCGACGGCGCGCCTGCCAGCGGTAAGATATGGGTCTTCTGGAGCCGGCAGAAGAGCAACAAATTATGGAACATCTTCTATAGCGCTACGGAAGACCTGAACTTCGACACGCTTGCCCCGGCCGATTGGACCGAACTGGAGCTGACACCCATCCCACCAGATTACGATCGTAAAGAACCGGCGGCGGCGCTGCTCGGTACGGATCAGGTCGAGTTGTATTTCAGCTCCGACCGCGCCGGTGGCCGCCAGGTATGGACCAGTTCCCTGACGCCAGCTCCCCAGGCCGACGAAACGCAGATCACGACGGGCCAGTTCACGCACCGGGCGCCGGCCGTCGTCGCGACCTCGGCTCGGAGCCTGCGGGTCTGGTTTAGCAGCAACGAAAGTCAAGTTTACGTCAGCCCGTCTTATCCGGCGTCACAAACGATCGACGCGCGTTACGCAGGATCGACCACCGTCGATACACACAATCCATTGAAGTTCGGGCTGCGCGGAAATCTTCAGGATGTATTGCGGTACACTTACGACACGGGCCGTGATGAAGGTGACTGGTACGCCCGCGACACAGTAGGAATCTACTTGACCCCGGACACCGAGGACCAACAGCTCATCATTCGCAAGCAGACAGCCATCGCCAATATCATCCGGAGCTTTTTGCCGATCCAGGTACGAGTGGTCTTAATCATTCAGCAGGTCTACCTGGACTATATCTACACCTATGCCATACCCGGCGCACAAACGCCGCGACTGATCGGCGAACAGATGATCGATACGATCCTGGGTGAACACTACACGGGGTTAGCCGACAGTTTCCGCGACCGGGTCAGCTTCCGTTTCGTGCGAACGTGGAGCCCGGCGCATCCGCAGATCACCGTGCCTGACCTGAGGGTCACGCCACCCGACCTCTCGTTCCGTCTCTTCATGCGCGGAGTCGAAGAGGGAGGTTGATTGAGAAAGGAGATTAACCGATGTCCGATTTGATAGTGAAAGGCATTTACCGAGATCGGCTCTTTAGCGCCGGCAGCGCCGTGGTCTTTGATTCGGAGTGGAGGCCGAATCTGATCGTGACCAATTGCCGTGTGCTGCTGGCCGGGTTCATGAGCAATGAAACAACCGTGCGCGGTATCCGGTCTTTGCAGGTCGGAGAGGGCAGGCCGGAATGGGACACCCAACCGCCGCCCGCTCCGCCGCTCGCGTCCAATCAGCTGGAAGACAACAACCCGTTCGTCATTCCGGTCGACGATTTGATCTTGCAGTATCTGGACGACAGCGATGTCATCGTCCCCGGCCCGACCAGCCGTGTCGAGATCACGGCCACGCTCGGGCTCAATCAACCGACATCCGGAATTTTCAATCTCCGCGAATTCGGACTTTTCGGCTCATTGAACGGCCAACCGTTTATGATCGATTACGTCCGCCATCCGGTGATCCAGAAGAGCGGGTCATTCACCCTGGAGCGGCGAGTACGGCTGATCTTTTAAGCTTTTGCCGACCACTTTGAATAAGGAGGGCAACAACCATGGGTAACTTCTCCAGAGATCCAGATGAAATGCTTGCGAACAATCTGTTCAAGGGTTACGTACGCGTCCACATCGAACAGGGCGTCCCCGTGCTGGATCGTGATTTGAATTTGATGCAGGATCTGATCTGGGCGGCGGCGCGTTCGATCGCCGCACGCTATATCGGCGACGGTGTGGCCGCCGGGAGCCAGGGATTCGCCATCCTTCCTATTTCGGGCCAACCCAGGAACTTTCGCATTCTGGCCGGGTTCGCGCTGGTCAACGGCATCGAAGTATTCAATCAGAAGGAGATCACCTACACCGATCAACCAGGCGTTCCGGCGCTCACCCTTCCTCCAAACGCTCGAACCGATACCGTTTACCTGGACGTTTCGCTGGCCGACATAGATGGAACTCAAGACGCGGGACTGCTTAACAGCAGCGATGTCGGATTACAAACTTCCGTTCGGAAGAAAGCCGCCTGGGTGGCGCGTGTCGCCGAAGGCGCCAGCGTGATGCCGGCGCCTGCTTCCGAAACACATGCGCACTTCCTTTTGGCCCAGATCACTCGAAGAGGGGTGGAGTTTCCTTTCCCTCCCACAATCAAAGACCGCCGTCACCAAATAGTCCCGCTGGGAGAGGTCATGAGCAAAGTGGGAAGACCGGTCTTCGCCGCGTCAGGGAACCAGTTCACGCCGCCAGACGGTGGGGCGGGGACTGAGGTCACGCTGCGTGGCCGGAACCTCAACCTTGGTGAATTAGAGGTGTACTTCGTGACGGACTCCGGGACAGCGACCATTGCCGAAATCATCAGCGCGCCTAACGACACAGAGGTTGTGGTCAAGGCGCCGGTCGTTTTAAACCCGGACCGGGACCCTTCGGAGGGCCCGGGCCCAGCCACCCCCTTTGCGCTCCGAATCAAGGTCGAGACCCGTTTCGGCGCAGATCTGAGTGATGACACTTTCAAGTTCCTTCCCGGATCGTTGGCCTGAGAGGAGTCAATCGTATGGAACGACAGACCGCCCACGCCCCACAGCCGGCTCCGCAACCTAATAAACCGGTCGCGCCACGACCGCCGCATCCGTTGGCGCGAATGCAACAGGCTCTGGGCAACCAGGCGGTCGGCCGCATGGTTCAGGCCAAGCTCAATATCAGCCAGCCGGGCGATGAATATGAGCAGGAAGCTGATCGGGTGGCGGATACGGTCATGCGCATGCCCGCGCCGCAATCGGACGGCCACAGGCTTGCCATCACGCCACTCACTGCAAGCCATGCGCAACGCAAATGCGCCGAGTGTGATGCAGAGGAAGAATCAGGCGCTCTGCAACGCAAAGAGAGCGGAAGCGCCGTCACGGCTCCGGCCACGGCTCCGCCCATCGTCGACCGGGCGCTGAGTTCGCCGGGCCAACCGCTCGATGCGGAGACGCGGGCTTACTTTGAACTCCGGTTCGGTCATGATTTCAGCGGAGTGCGTGTGCACACGGGTCAGGCGGCGTCCGCTTCTGCGCGAGCTATCAATGCCATGGCCTACACAGTGGGACGAGATATCGTGTTTCGCGACGGAGCTTTCCCTCTGGGATCACCAGCGGGTAATCGACTTCTCGCGCACGAACTGACCCATGTGATCCAGCAAGGGGCCGGCGGGGCAAAGTACGGCGGGACTCCCCAGATGAGAGCCGCCGACTTCACCGTCTCAGATCCGGGCGATCAGGCGGAGCGCGAAGCTGACGCCGTGGCTGAGACCGTCACTAGCGGGCAGGCAGCGGCGCTACCGTCGGTGCCCCAAACAGGCTCCCCAAAGGTTACCGGCGTGGTTTCCCGTCAGGGCGCCGACGACCTGACTGCCTATGGCGAAGGCTGGGACTGGCTCACAGGTCGTCATCCCGCGGTGCGGATCTTCGATGGAGACGATCACATGACCGCAGAACTCCGCCAGCACTCCCGTATTGTCGAGCTGCGAGCAGAAATTGTCCACCATGCCTGTGAAAAGTGCGCGGAAGGGCCCCACTCCGGTTATCTCAAGGGCGCCGATTTCAACTATAGCCTTGCCGGATGGACAGGGCCGTTCCTCTATGCGCGCGACTATATTGGCGTTCCACTGCTCTATCCCGTTTTCGGTTCCGCTCTCGGCTCCAATCCGACCGTGACTTTTCTTGGTAGTTTTAACGGGAACTGGAGCGCCAACTACGAATGCGGCCGAGGAATCGCCGCCGACTTCACTGTTACCAATTCCACCAATCTCACCTCCGGTACACGCTTCCCAATCCTGGGCTACCAGAAAGTGAACACACCTACAGGGCCGCAGGCGCGCCCAAGCGTCGAAGACTGGCTCACCGGTCCTGCGGCGACCTACCAACGCATGGGCGGCGTCACTGTTCCGGGAGGTATCTTGGATGATCCGGTTCCGGTCGGCAGTCCGATGGGTTCAGTATCGCAGCGGTTCGAATGGAGCGAGGAACTCCCTATGGTCTGCCCGACTGGGCCAATGACACCTGCCCCGGTATCGGTCGCCCGTAGCACAGCCTCCACACTCGAAATCTCGACTGTGAACGAAGGGCTCTCAGCCACACCCGCCACTGCCCCACGAGCGCAGCGCAAATGCGCGGCGTGCGAAGAGGAAGATGGGGAAGTGAAGCTGCAGTGGAAAGAGAGCGGTGGGGATGGTGTTGCCGGCAATGTTGTCCAGCGCCAAGAACATCCTCACATCTCTCGCAATCCGGAGCCGACTCTGTACCGTTGGGCCCTGGAGGGAACTACTGCAACCGCTGAAGAAGATGGCGAGGATCTCGGCAAACTGGCACGGATGGTCGGAGCAGATGGTGACGATCGGGTCTGCATTCGTCCTGTAAATGTACGTTTATCGGCGCCACCCGATACTCCCCCCGACTTCGATGAGAATTACGAAAAGTATATTCGCGCAGGAGACACGTTCGATGTCGCCAATCTGGTGTCGTCGACTGGACCCGATATTGCCATCGATCTCCTGAAATCCGGCCCGGAGAACAAGGCTCTGAAGTGGATAGCGCGTATCTTCTACCCGCGTTTGACGGATTCTGATGTCCCAGACGCTGCATTTGAAGTCGAGGCTGATAATGGCATAACTCCTATCCGTGAACTGGTCTTATACGGTCATTCCGGTGGCGCTGTCATGTTCGGAGGTGAGAACGCGAACGAGTTCGATCCTGCAGAGTTTAATGATAAGGAATCGCCATCCTACGAGTCGGCAAAGGCTGGCCTGTTGCCCCGCCGCTGTTGGTTTACGGCCGATGCACAAGTCCGAGCAGTCGGCTGCCATTCCGCGGAGTTCGGCCTGCAGTTCGCGAGGACCTACCTTCGATCCAAGGCCGAGGTAGCAGTCACAACCGAAAACGTGCGGCCCATATGTGAAACGGGTTCTTACAACGCCGCAACCGAAGAGTGTAATTTCCGTCCCGGTCTCGAGTTCGCAACTACCTGGAAAACCGAGCCGCCAGATCAAGCTGCCGCGTCCTCTCGCTCTGGTCCGTTTTGGTCCGCTGCCGAATTCCACAACGGTCCTTACTGGGCTACAGTTGCGCGGCGCGGCATCCTCGGCTGGCAGGTCGTTGCTCGTGGAGCCGAAGGCGTGCCGCCTCGTTCCGCCGCCGCCCTGCTGGGCGAGCGCGGCGAGGAACAGATCGCAGCAATCCATGAGTTGCTAGGCGTGGGCGTAAAGGAGCAGGAAGTTACGAATGTACTCGTAATTCTGCACAGTTGGAATGACCCGAAAGTCATTGCAGATTCTTGGCAGTTAATCGGGGAACATCGTCTGATCCGATTCCTGAACAATCTGCAACTCAATCATTTTGACACGTACACTCTGGAGATTATGGCGAGCGTCGGCGCCCTCGATAATGAGGCTCGCGACCGCTTGATTCGACAGCTAACACTCGGTCCATTCGAGATCACAACTCGTGCCGAGGCAGCGCTTGCCATGTTCCTGATAATGGATCTCCAGATTGCGCCGGAAACGGATAATGAAGAAGCCAAGAGTGAGATGGGCGCACTGCTGGGTGTCGGCAAGACAGAACGTTCACAAGCGCGAGGTCAGCGGCGGGAAGCCCGCATCGCGCAGCGTATTCAGAGCGCCCTGCCCTACGATGTTCGGCTGGCCATCGTTGAGGCGGTTGAGCTTCGTGAATCTGGTATCTCGCGTGAGAGTGCGTTGACGCAAGAGTTGGGAACTTTCGGCGCCGACGATGCAGATGCTGTTGTCCAGCTTATTGAACGGACACTAACCGTGGAGAACCTCGAAGACTCGGCGGCTGAAAGAGCGTTCGTCGGTTTCCGCTGGCTAGTCGAGCACAATCATGCCGAGCGGGTGGGACAATTCTTAAGCGGATTTCCGGGTCTTCCGGAAACTTTCGGGAAATGGATCCGATGGATGCTCCTACGGCCAGACTTCGATCCTGCTGACAAAGTCAATGCGACAATCCTCGAACAAATCCGATCCAATGTTCCTCTCGATGCGGTTATGATGATCGACAAAGTCCTCCAGGGGGTCGAGAGGCATCCTGAGCTAGCGTCCGGAATCATGGATCCGCAAAGCCCAAAATATCAGGAGGAGTTGGCAGTCGTTACGGCCCACGCCTTTGCGCCGGTGTCGCGCTTTATTGTTGAAACTCTCGATCGCGGAAGCATCAGCCAGTCTGACGCTCGCGCCGCATTCGCCGCATTTGCCCTGCTAATCCAAAAGAGTCAAACTGACGTCCTGGCTGGTACTGTCCAGCGGTTGGAAGAACTGCAGCGGCTTTCGCCGTGGTTGGAGAAACTGGTACGCGCCGCGGATCTCGACCTGAGGCAAGATGCCAATGCCGCAGTTTTCCAGCAGGTGCTTGCCGAGCGCCTTCCCACTCTGGCTTTGTCTCATGTTACCAAATTACTGCAGGCGGACCGGCGGAAGCTGAACATTCCCGAAGAGGATGCATTCTTGGCGCGCCGCATTGTCGAAGCACAGCCGCCCGACGTCGAAGCGGCGATGCGCCTGGAGCTGTCAGTTCACGCGAACGGTGATCTCACGGCGCGCTTTGCGCCGCTCACCGGTCTCGAGATCGAGCATGTTGTTGGGGATTTTGACGAATGGTTGCAGTCCTATCGATCTCGCGTCGCCGAGGGACGTGAGCGGCCTTCGGATCTGCTACTTGCCCTCCACTCCCAGCCTGGTCGTCAACTCACAGCAGATCTTGCAGCGCTCGACCAGCTCGGCATTTTCGACGCCGTAATCGACCAGGCAGTCGCCAAGGATGAAATGCCGTCACAAGCAAGCCTGCAGGTATTGATTCCGCACCGCGCTGACGCAGCAAACGTTTCCACTGTGCGGCGTCTGGTCGGCGAGGCGCCAACGAAACTCCAGGCCCAGATCGCGTTCGAGATCCAGGCGCTGATACCGTCCGATACGCGTAGCCGGTTGCTGGCAGATGAGCGCTTGCGAAGCCGGATGACCGAGGCCATGACCGGAGCTGTGCGAGATGGTTCGGGTGTCATGGGCAAACTAGCCGCATCCTACTTTACTCGCCACGCGGTAATCGAAGCCGACAACCTGGCGGATTATTTCACCCAAGGCCAGGGTATTTTCATGGACGTGCAACCACCGGAAGAGAATGCGGAGGCAGGCGCGCCTAACACTCTCGAAATTACCTGGCATCGTCGGGAAGGCATGGTAGAGATTGTCGGCAGTGAATTGACGATGAGCGGGTCCAAGGCTTTCTTCGACGGTGCTGTCATGCGCACCGGTCCTGGACGGCTGGAAGGGCTCGTCCTTCGTTACAAGTATGCCGAGCGCCGGAAGCCGGATCAGCCTTCGAGCGTTTCAGCTGATTTATTGGACCTCCAGGACATGACCATTACGATGCCAGACGGTGTGTATAGCATTCGCCATGTGCGAATCACTGGCGCCGCGGTCTCCGCGGACCTGAAAACGGGCCGGCCGTTTATCCAGATTAAGGGCGCCCGGATGGACGGACTGATTGATCTGTTCTTTGTCTTCTACGATGCGCTGATGGCGATCATCCATATCGTTACCGAATCCATTCGCCCTGGTGGCATAGTGGAGGGTGCTGAGGCGCTGGCGACTTCCGTCGTCACACGTTTTCAGAACCGTATCGCCGTAACTGCCAACGCGAGTTCGGCGCTCATCGAGGGTCTAGTATGTCCTGGCCTCGGCAGCATCGATAGAGTCATGATCGGCGACGAAACCGATCCGACCTTGAATGCCGTCGCGCTGAGCCTGATGAGCAACGTGGACTGGGATCGGTTGTCGGAACTGCGCGACCGCTGGTCGCGTGGCAAGATTCTCAGCGACGACGAGCGAACGGAACTGATGCGCCTCGAAAGACAGGTCCTGAGTGTTGCTCTAGACGTGGAAGTCGGTCCTTTTGAAGCGACGGGAGTCCGTTCCGTATTTTCAGGCAAAAACGCCAAGGAGAATGTAAAGGTCGCTGTCGACGTAATCTCTCGCGAACGCTCCAAGGTGAAAGCCATCCTGGACTCTGTCAAGCGCGGCGCTGAGATTCCGACAGAAGGAGGCATTCCGGGGACTTCGACGCCTCTCTCGGCTCTGGCTGCGCTTGATGACGGCATTTACAAAGCCCGCTTGGTTGTTCTGAGCGGAATCATTGGTCAGACTTCTATCGTTCCTGATGTCGAACAGACAGGCGCTCCGGGAGCAACAGTGGAAGGCGGCGCCCTCAATTTTGAGGGCGGCCGGTTGCTCGTTCTCCCGGACGGTACGCTGCAGGTCGAAGTTACTGACGGACTGCTTCAGGACCTGCGCCTGCGTGCACGCGAACTCGGCATTCAGTTGAATGTTCATGACCTGCAAGTCGGCAGCAGCACGGCCCAGCGCATCGGTTCCGAATTCGGCCCCCTTGCGGCGCCCGCCGAAGGTTTCCCGGCAGGTAAGGAAGGCGACTGGCTCGTTATCTTTGGCGGCATCGCCGTTAATGATGTGGGTTTGACCATAGACGATGTCATGAGGCTCTTTCCGGAAACCGGTGAGGAGAAGACTTGCGAATCACCGGAATTCATGGAGTTGCTGGACGGTTTGTCTGGAACGCTGACTGTTGAAGGACAACTCACCGTCCCGGCCCCCGGCGCCTTAGGAGGCCCGTCCACTATTACACCGTTGTCCTTCGAGGTGGTCGTGAAGAACGGTGTTGCCAGATTCGTCGGAATTTCGGCGCCACTGCGAAGGATATCTGAGTTTGCATATGAAACCTTCTTGTGCAAGCCGTCGGCGGCTCCCGCTCCGCCACCAGTGGTTTCGGGTCCAGAGCCGCCACAAATGCCATGGAAGGAACAATTCCAGGAGTGGGCCAAGTCCGGTATCAATGCCATTGAACGGGGCATCGAGAAGATGGTCGAGCAAGGACTCGGTGTCATGAAACCAAGCATTACTGGCCATGGCCTGCAATGGAGAATGGACTCCGTCGATCTCACCGACGTGGCTACGAGCCTGGAATTCGACTGGGGGCCTGGCCAGGCAATGCCGGTAGACGTCCGGCTCCGTGTCGTACCTGGCCCCGGGGCTCCTGCCCGAATGGAGTTCTCATTCCATCCGTTCGTCCTGGATCGCGCTGTGGGAACCGTAAAGGGTACGCCGGTTTTAATCGATAAGTTCGCGTTGACCAGGGACATAATGTTGACCATTAACTTTGCCGGCCTCAAGCCGCGCCGCGTCTCGCTGCCGCTCGAAGGCATCGAAATTCACGAGCTTCGTCTCTTACTGCCAGTTAAGTGACATCGTGATGAATCCCAGTGAGCGAAGCTGGATGTGACAACGTTCAATAAACGATGTGATAATCTACACAGGAGGGAGAAGTCGGCCTGGAAACCGTCTAGAGCATTCGGCGAGCGAAGTCCATCAGCGCACGGCGCAGGATCGGCCATCTCTCGGAGGAAGCAGGGCCGCACTCTTGAGAACTTTGCCTTACGGCAACAACTCGCCATCTTGAAACGAACCCAAAAGCGACCGGCAATCAGTACAAAGGACCGCCTGTTCTGGGTCTGGTTATCTCGAATCTGGTCCGAGTGGTGCGCCCCTTTACTCACCGTCAAGCCCGATACGGTCATTGGCTGGCATCGCAAAGGATTTCGTCTCTTTTGGACTGGTCTATCGCGGCGGATCATTTTCTTCCGTAGTTCTGTCATAGCTATACCTCCTGATATCTGAAAAGTGGAATCTGAAATCAGGTAAGTGTAGCCAGACAGCCCTTTCGATTGAGAATGATCGAGTAACTCAAAGCGGGGTGTTCTGCCTGCGCGGAGCGCTTAGTTCAACTAGCGGTTGCATCGGAGCCGGCGCGACCCAGGTATCATTGATATCCAGTCCCGTAGCGCCGGCCCAGTGAACCTGAGCGTTTGACCATACCCAGAGTAGTCCTCCAAATCAAAATAACCGTGAATTGGGAGCAATATCAAAACGAGTTCGAATGGGACGGCAGTCTCCGGGACGTTTATATCTTCAAGACGAGCCTCGATGATTGGCAAAAGCTTCTTGATTTTATAAGAGCGGGCCGGTACACGTTTGAATATAAGATTGATGGTGATGCTGTCGCCCTGCCTGAACGGGCAGCCACAATTTTTGAATGCGAAAATTATCGGAGTTTACTATCTGTCATAGTGGGCAATCTACTTTTAAATTGCCATTTTTTCACGGTAGATGAGATAGAGTTCGATCTCAATCCGAGAGAAGTAAAAGGCGAAAGAGATCTGGAGGATTTGTTCGATTTCCTCAGGAAACTTTGCCAAATATTAAATAAACAAACGGTACTGGCTCCTGAAAACGTGCCTGAAGTTTGGATCTTTCGTTTTATTCCGGGGATCAATGAGCCGGAATATCAAGCTAGTTGAAAATGATGCGTGACCTACCATCGGCATGTTACGCTGCCCTGCGACCAAACTCCTTCTCGAACTCGGGCCAGAGGCCGATTAATGCCTCCAGATCAGCGGCCCGCGTCAGAAGAACATCGCGATTGCTCGCCTCGGCGGGCGTTGAGGCTTCGGTGTTGCGCACGCGGTCGCGGAAACGAGCTATCTGACCATTCATCCAGGCAATCAGATCATCGAAATCCTTGACGCCGGCAATTGCCGACTTCTTGAAAACAAAACTGACATCCCCGTTATCCCGCGCGGCAAAGAGGGGGCCTGCGATTGTGAGCTCAAGTTCCACCCAGCAATCGAAGTATTTCTTCCCAGTCAAGCGAGGCGGCTGACGAAAATACGTGTCGTACGCAATGCCGAATGGCGTTTCCCCGATTTTTTTCCTGCGCTGATCCTTCCCGCAGGGCTTACATAGACCACCAGTTCTCTGGAATGTGTCGTCCAGAATCTTTGCCCCGCAACTGGTACATAGCTTAGTCATTCAAAGCAGCCTAACGATACTGCCGTACCCAAGGTTACATCGCGACTGATGCGACAATCAAGATTCCACTTTGACCACATTGACTTGCTGCCCGCCATTGGCAGCAATATTGACCTGCCGAGGGTTATTGATTTTGATTGGCGTTGAGTGGCGCCTCGCCTGGCGGTTGGATTCTTCATCACGCAAAATCAGTCTTCACAGACGAACGCCGCTGTTTGGCGAGTATGAATATGAGGAAGAGAAATGGCGCCGGTTCGACAGATAACTCCTGTACCAAGATCACGGAGGCTTTGCTCACAGCGGCTGAAGATCTCGGGATCGAGTTCTCGCGCAAGCGGCAAGGGTGAGCAGTCTTGAGAAACACATACGTTGAATTGAAGCAGAGGAGGAAGAAATGTCACGAAAAGCGAACGCAACCGAGGATATCATCGTAAAAGAAACTGTCCTACCTTAGAAATGTTATAAGAGGAGCCGGATGGTTAAGAAACTGTTTCACCAAGGATTATTAATCGGCCTACTTGTTTTGCTGTTGTTGGGCATTGGTGGAGCCTACCACACTGTCGCGCAACGCATCGCTGCGCCGCGCCCACCAAACTTCATCATTTTGCTAGGCGAAGGGCAAGGGTGGAACAGTACTTCGGTGCAGATGGATGATACCGTGCCTGCGTCAAAAAGCAGCTTCATTCAAACGCCCAATCTCGAACGGCTGGCGAGAGAAGGTATGCGTTTTGCAAACGCCTATGCCGCCTCCCCGCGTTGTACGCCATCGCGTGCGGCACTGCTCACAGGCAAGACCCCGGCATTATTGCGGATGACCTTTATTGCCGTCAGGGACCTAGACAACAGTCGCCGCCT
Source organism: Blastocatellia bacterium (assembly GCA_035714085.1). Lineage (GTDB taxonomy): Bacteria > Acidobacteriota > Blastocatellia > RBC074 > RBC074 > JAJVID01. The sequence continues at coordinate 20,063 of DASTMP010000302.1, read as the reverse complement.
CATTGAGCCATCGCCTGTATTGGAACTGCCCGAATCTGAAATGACAATTGCTGAATTGCTGAAAGGCGCAGGGTATGCAACCGCCCATTTCGGCAAATGGCACGTAGGCCGCGCCAATCCTACGCGTCACGGCTTTGACGAAAACGACGGCGCGAACGGCAGCGGCGGGCCGAATACCACCAATCCTAAACAGGTGTACTTGACGACTGAACTTGGAATTGATTTCGTGTCGCGGCAGACCAAAGCCGGAAAGCCATTTCTGCTCCAAATTTCGCAGCACGGTGGCGGCAGTGTGGAAGATGCGCGACCGGAAACCGTCGCTGCCATCCGCCGGCGCGGCGTCAATGACCTTCAACTCGCCGACGCCGCCATTGCTGAAGATGTAGACATCAACATTGGCTTGCTGCTTAAAAAACTGGATGAACTTGGCATTGCCGATAACACCTACGTGATTTACACCACCGATCACGGCGGATACGGGCGTATAAACGCACCACTCAACAATGGCAAAGGCTCGTTGCTGGAAGGCGGCATTCGCGTGCCGCTGATCATTCGCGGCCCCGGCGTCAAAGCAGGTGTTTGTTCGCACACGCGCGTGGCTGGCATTGATTTGCTGCCGACGATTGCCGAGTTGGCGCATCTCAAAACCTCGTTGCCCAAATCCATCGAAGGCGGCAGCCTCGCGCCGGTCTTGCGCAGCCTCGGCAAAGCGGCGGTCAAACGTCCGCGCGAAGAATTGATCTTTCATTTTCCGCATTACGATTACGAAAACGACGGCCCGGCCTCGGTCATCTTTCTCGGCCACTTGAAAGCCTACAAGCGGTATGAGACCGGCGAACTGCGCCTCTACGATTTGGCGAAAGACCTCGGCGAACAACATGATTTGGCAAAGCAGATGCCTGCCCAGGCTGCAGCGATGGAGCGGCGGATGAATGAATATCTGAAAGCTGTCAACGCGCAGATGGCAAAGGTGAATCCGAATTACGACGCGAGCAAAGCGCGGAAATGAATGGTATGCGCGCCGATCACTTGGCCATCGTTAGTATCCCTTCGGCAGGATGGCGTCGGCAATAAAAACCGATGCCGACGCCATTCTGCCGAAGGGACACACTTGAATAGTCGCCATACCCCGATTAGAGAAAAGCATAACTGTCCGAACCGCCGTGTACGGAACTGTATGCGCGGTGGTGTGGGAGGGAGGAGTTGTAAGGTCCGTTCCTATCATTATGATAAAAATCCAGACGGCTCGCCGAAAACTTACAATAGAACCGGGGAAGCCGAGTGTAGAGCGGCCAGCGCAGGGCTTGTTCCATCCACCCATGGCGCTCAGCGCCCCCCCGCGAGCGACAAGGCGATCAGTTTTTTCTTTGGTTCCCCTTGTGAGTCAGTTCATCTTCTCGTGGCAGAAAGTGCATTCGTTGCTCGCGCCTTTCGCCTCATGACAGCGCATACAACTCGACATCGATGTTTCTACCGCGCGATACATATGCTCCATCTCTTTAACCGGCCCGTGGCAATCGGCGCACACGCTGCCGGCCGCCAGATGTGCGCGATGGCTGAAGAACACAAAACTGGGAATTTCATAGACCCGCCGCCATTTGATCTCGCGCTTTTCCTTTGCATAGGCCGCCAGAGCCTGAATCGCCGGACTATCAATCTTCACGTCCTCATGACACTGCATGCACATTGCCGCCGTCGCCAACCCCATTCGTTCACCCAGGTCCGGGTTTCGGTGGCAGGTCGCGCATTTCAATCCCTGCGCGCCCGCGTGCAGCTTGTGACTGAACGGAATGGGTTGCGGCGGCGCGGGCGGCGACTGTTTTTCCGCCTGGGCGATGGCGGCGAGAAGACATGCCGCAGCCACACAACTCAGCCGGACCGGCGTTTTCAATCGCATCACAAATCCCCCTTGCGCAGTTGCTCCGCAATGTATTCCGAAGCGCGCATTGAAAGCGACATAATGGTGAGGGTCGGATTCTGCCTGCTCGATCAGACTTTCAATTTCGGCAGGATTGGTTCGATGAGTCTCGTCCCCCTCGGCCATTGTTGGTCGCTCACCTCTTCACCTGAAATGACAAATACTTCGGCAAACCATTACCACAACTTGCGATTGATTTGGAGGATTCTTCAGCCTTGCGCACTTTTTTCTCAATGCGCCGGGTCACCGAAGGGACACCGCCGATCACTTGGCCATCGTTGAGACATTGCTGGCCGCTAGCGCAAACGTGGAGCCGGAATAGCAACGGGAAGTTGATGAACTCCGTTAAGGAGCCACTTGTGATGTGTCCTTGCGGTGAGGCATCGGTGTCCTTGCGGCGACACGGCACGGGTGAGAATGCTATAAGCGCCGTGCCGCCTTGCCGCAAGGGCACGGTACACTTGTTGGATTGCCAGATGATTGGGAGACATTGGGCGATGTGGCAGAGGAGCACGGGTTCTATTTTTCGTGTCTATATCCGCCCTACGAGTTGTATGAACGGCAACACTTTATCGATACCCTCGATGATTGGGGATGGGCCGGAGACGAGACGAAAGCGCCCGTTTGGTACACGGGCAAGCCTTGGTCATAGCAGTGTACAGTTGCTAAGGAAAGAGAGTTAACTAGGTAGAAGGTTCACCTTCACGGTCGGGGCGTTTTTTGCGGCCACGTTCACAACGCGCTTGTCGAACGTCAGAAATTCGTACCCTTTCGGCAAATGCGCTTGACACTGGCTGGCGTCAACCACAATTGCGCATAGAGATCGCCCCGCTGCCAGGCCTTGGCAACCTCCGCCAAACCGCGCAAGCTCAGAGCGCCGGCCTCTTCTTTACTTTGTTTGCAATCGAACATCGCGCATGAGTACGGGGATACGGCATGTATCGAGCATCGATCTTCGGCGGTCATGTGACTTGATGCAAAAGATGGCGTATAAGTAATCGCCATTGCCCACTACGGAAGATAAGTCATTGAGAGAACTGGCCCAGTCTATGCAATACGATTGAATATTATTTTACGGAGTCATCATCATCGCCGCAGGCGCTTTCCAGCCGACCCAAAATAGATCGCGAGCAGAGACAGAATCTCGACCATCATCATCGCCGCAGGCGCTTCCAGAAGTTTCATGGATTTGATAGGGTGAGGCGTTTCGTGTGATTTAAAAATAGTGTGAGAAGACTTACGACAGCAGGTTGATATTACGCACTAGGTGGGTTCGGCTTACGCGCGATCACGCTAACAAACGAAATATGCCCGAAGAATTCCCCGGCCTGCGCGCGCCGCCGCGCCTCCTTTCGTAGGGCATCGGCCGTGTCTATGGTAAGCGAGCCGGCTTCTGACAACAAATCCGCACCGCGATCGATAAGCGTGAGCATGTAAGTCGGCTCCACCGTCTGCGTGTAACCATAACTTCGAAGGCTCTTTACTTCGAACCCAATCGACCTCAGAGCCTTCGAAAGGCGCCGCGTCAGCCAAGGGTTATGGACGAAGTTAGCGACCATTGCATTTACCAGGGGCTGGAGTGGATCGAAGTCACTGATTGCCACGGTCGTCGTCGTGTAATCGCCATCGAACACGGCCAACCAGCCGTCGGGCCTGAGTACGCGATAGGCTTCGCGCAGGGCCGCTTCCGGATTGGGGATGTGACAAAGCGTTGTGTGAAACACTACCAAATCGAACGACGCTTCACCCAGTTCCAGTGAACGGCCATCGCCTTGCACAAAGGTGAGATGCGGAATGTGCTTTCCGAGTTCTTGAGCTCGCGCCACAAAGACCGGAGAAGGATCAACTCCGGTTACTTCGAGTTTCAACAACTCGACGAGCGCCCTACTTACAGCGCCAGTGCCGCAGCCGATTTCCAGTCCCCTCGCGCCTTGCGGAAGGGCGAGTTCCGACAGATAGGTGCGCAACATTGCTTGCTGTTGCGGATCCGCAGCCCGAAGTTCCAGAATATCTGAAAGGCGTTCCTGGAGCGAGGGGGCAGCGTCAGCGATTGTCGCGTATGGGTCTGGCATGGCTTTTTCCCGGAATATTGTAGCATCAGGGGCATCATGGCGGCCCATTCAGGCAACGTCGATCCAAAACACTCGATAGGCAATATCAGGGTGTCTGTGCTGTCGATCCACCTGGCCGGAAATCCTGTGCCCCCATCCTGCAACAATTCCCTCGGTCACGTGTTCAGTCCTAACCTCGTTGAAGGGTCCAATGATGAGGCGGCCCGCAGGTTCACAGACTCGTGTGAGCAGATGCGCCACCAACTTGCGCCTGCGGGTCACCGGGACATAGTCAAGATGCTGTATGTGAACAAAGTCGAATCTGCGCGGTGGCTCCCATTCCAAGATGTTCGCAACCCAGAAACGATCATGCCAATGCGGAAGGCGTCGCCTGGCAAGATCAACCATCGCAGGAGATATATCCACGCCGTACGGTTCAATCGCCAAGCCTCGCTGAGTCGCCCACGACTGTACTGTCTCCATCAAGTGGCCATTAGCACATCCGACGTCCAGAAGAGCGCCGTCATGGTTAAGTCCCTCAATCATCAGAATTCTGGCACGCTCCCAAGCCTCAGCATCGCCACTGTGACCTGACTGCGCGCGCGGATTGTCGGCGGCGATATACTTCGGAACAATGAGGCCCTGCATCGCCTCGTACCATGCGACTTCGTCAATTTCTCCACGGGACAAGGCTTCATCGATCCTTTGTACGTCACGCCAACCCCGCTCAAGCATGTCACGAATGTCGTCACTCACTTCCATAATTTTCTGACCGATTTTCCGGACTCCCTACAAACCACTATTTCATATGCTAAATCGCTACGGGGCATATTTTAGGCTCGTTTTCGTGAAAAAGGCCAAAAGCAATGCGCCACATATGCTTCCAATTGATGGACGCACTTTATGCTTCCAGTGGATGGCTAACTGCTGACCATTCACGCCACTGCCTATCCGCGATTGAGAAGTTCGGTTTCCGACTTGCGGCGCCGTCCAGACGCTCGCCTCTTCAAGATCTGCGTATTCCTCCCGCATTTCTTTCACTCATCATTTCTCAGCGCAATCATCGGAGGAACGGATCGGTCGGGTAAGAGGATGACATTACTGTCACCCTCTCCCCTAAGAACCCACCGTGCGGTAGGGTAGGCTGCCGGCGAGTTGCTCGATAGGGCACTTTTCCAACAGCCCCCCTCCAAACTAACCATGAGTCTTTCGATCTCAGTTAGCTTTCCAGTGATCTATGCCGTTTTCACTGATGATACTCAATATGGTTTCGGCGTTTCGCATCTCGCGTACCTCTCCATCTTGGTTATCAGATCACCTATCTCCCTTCGCCGCGTACTGGGCTTTCCCCAGCTCAGACTACTATGGAGATTCCGTCGCCATAGGACTCGCGTCCCGTAGGCGATCCCGCGTTCCGTTGCGACTGAACGTATCGAGTGCGACTTAGGCGCCCCATTCATCCCCTTCAATGAACTCGCTGTTCATCGTCTGCCGGGCGGAGATTACGTACCGCGAAAGTCGGACGATACGCTCCCGGCAGCATCGCTATTAGACGCAGTAGCGATGAGCGTACGGTTCCACCACTGGAGATTGGGATTCAGGCAGTTTAGCTTTCGCCATATCGCACGGGCCTTGCAGGACGCCACCTTCTGCGTCTTCCAGTGACTCCCGCTTCTCCGATATGCTCTTTTCCCCTCCAACTTTCATTTTCAGGTAAATCGGATGGCCCAGAAGCATCTCTCCGAGCTTCTTCTGGCTGCGCCAGAGATTCAGCCGCGCGTTCCGCGGCGCACACTTTCACCGCAGTAGGCTCAAGCCTTTCAAACGCTCTCTTCGGAGGGCGCGGTACAACAACTGAAGCCTTTTTCTCTCTTTATCTGCGCGTGCAGTTGCAGATGACAGGTCGGATGCATTAATGCTAAGTTGGCCATTGATTCATCACCGCCGTTGACTACCCACACCCAGTGGTGCAAATGCCAGCCGGTTTCGCGGGTGATCCTTTCGCTGCATTGCGGACATCGTCGCTCTAGTTCGCCAGCCACTAGGCGATTGTCAGGGTCCACCGCGTCATATTGCCGCTGGGCCAAATGCGCTTCATAACGCGATCGCTTCAGCCGCTCTTGCCATTGCCGCGACAGTTGCTCGCCTTCTGCGGCTTGCGCCGCTAGGACGGCCTCCAGAGCGTCAAGTTGCGCAGGACGAATGGCCTCAAAAAACGCCTCTGTGACTGCCGCATCAATGGTGGGACCGTGCAGTGAGGCGCAGAACTTTTCGTCGCGAGTTCGGCGGCGACCGTCGCAGTAGTAACGGTGTGCAAACCGATAAGCTACCTTCATGCGGCAGCCGCAGATGCCGCACGTCGCTAGACCGGCCAGAATGGCCGCTCCATTACGCGCGGCGCCTCGTGCGCGCTGATCGGGTGTGGTGACCGCCATGGCGTTCTGTCGTAAGCGAGCCAAATTGCTTTCGTATTGCTCCCAAGTGATATATGCAGGATAAACATCTTGCTGAATGTGATGCCAGCTTTCAAGTGGGCGGTGCAGATGGCCGGTGCTAGGACGACCTGGGATCTGCCGCGCCGGATCCACCTGCCGGCGGCCGTAAGCGAAAGCGCCAGCGTAAGCCGGATTCGTCAGAATCGTATATACACTGGAGTGGGTCGGTGGTTTCCAGAACAGTTGCCCATTGTGATAACCGCAGGGATGGCGACGTGGCAATAGGATGTTCTGTTGGCGGAAATAACGCAGCGCTTTTTGACAACTCCCCAACTCAACGAACTTGTCAAAGACCAGTTCGATCGTATGGCGGACTTGATCATCCGGGTCTTTGACCACCGTGTCATCAGGCAGCCGCACCAAGCCGGTGGGGAGATGAAGGCGGTAGGCTCCACGCCGCACCTTACTCATGCGCCCGGCGTTGAGCCGTAAGCGCAGGAGATGTATTTTCGCTTCGCTCATGGTCCCCTTCAAGCCCAAAATCAATCTGCCGTTGTAGAGCTTGGTGTCGTATAGACCATCGATATCAGCGATCAGAGTGCCGAAGACGGCGGCCAAGTCGAGGAGGTGGTACCAATCACTGTTGTTACGCGCCAGACGCGAGACCTCATAGCCGAAAATAATTCCGACGTGGCCGAGTGTGACCTCGGCCACCAGTTCTTTGAAGCCGTCACGATGTTCGCTACTTCTCCCTGAGAGACCCAGGTCGCTATCGATCACGCGGATCCGATCAGGGGCCCAACCGAGGGACTGCGCGCGTTCCGCCATCTGATACTGGTTGACTTGGCTTTCACGGTTACGCTCGACTTGTTTGGGTGAGGACTGACGGATGTAAACGTAAGCTAGGCGGTCGGGATGATGTCTGCTGATCTTTGGTGATTGCGCTTGCGGTTCAATGTTATTCATCGCTTGCCTCCTCGCTGTCGACTCTGTTCTTCAGATTGTTGATGAGAGCGCGACTGGCGCTGACGAGAAGGCGAAGCATCTCCTGTTGTTGCGCGACAGTGAGGAGGCTCCAGAGTTGCCCGGAGCGGATCTGATTGCACGGCGGTGAAGCCGGCCTGTCGCTGTTGGCGCTTATTAGGTTCTGTCGGGGCCTTGCTGATTGATTGATTGGTTTGTTGAACATTTTCAGCTCGCTCCTTGATTTGATTCAGGGTGCGAGCATACGCGCGAACCAGGCTTTCAGCCGAAGTAAGGCTGAGTGGAAGTGGAGAGATGGTAAGCGGCTGCGGTGAGCGATCGGTCGCGGCAAGGGGTACCAATCGCTCAGCTCCATTCCCCAGCCAAACGACGCAAGATTGGCCGTGATAAGCGCACTTGGTGAATTGAATCAAGCGCAGCGTCTGACCATAGAGAGGGTGCCGCGGATCGATAACGCTGATGGTTTCTTCTGCTGAGAATGTGGTCGCTAGAGGGGTAGTTCGTTGGGCGGTTTTTTCGCCTCTCGCTGCAGGTCTACCGGCGCGTGCGCGAGAAGACGAAAGAATATCATGCGGCTCATTGTGATAATGATTCGGCTCATTTTGCCTCCTTGATTGATGGTTGAACGGCGCCGGCATTCCATCGAAGAGTGGCGATCACAGTTCGCAACGCTCGTGCGCCAATGCGCGCTCTGCTATCCACTCCCTTTTTTTTCCACTGGAGCATCGCTTGCGTTGACTGAGTTGGCCCCGAGTCGAATAGGCGAAAGTGTCTCTACCGCTTGGCATGAGTTAGTCAATGCCGCTAGCATTCAACTTGATTCGGAGGCTACTTATGTTGAACATTCCTGCCGGCGACCCTCGGGCGTTCGAGGTTATTGCTGCGATCCACACTGGCAATCTCGAAGAACTCGAACGTTTGCTGGACGACAATCCAGGTCTGGAGATGGCGAGTATCGTTGATGCTCAAGGAGTATCGCGCACGCTTCTGCACATCGCGACCGACTGGCCTGGCCACTTCCCCAATAGTCCAATGACAATAGCTTCGCTGGTCAGGGCTGGCGCAGATGTAAACGCGCGTTTCCTGGATCCGTCGCGCCCGATGATTCAGGAGGCGCCGCTCCACTGGGCGGCGAGTTGTGATGATGTTGCGGCGATCGATGCTTTGCTCGACTGCGGAGCGGACATAGAGGCGCCGGGCGCTGTCTTCACCGGCGGCGCGCCGATGTCAGACGCGGTGGTGTTCGCGCAGTGGAAAGCCGCGCGCCGGCTGCTTGAGCGTGGGGCGCGGACGACGATCTGGCAGGCCGCCGCGCTTGGGCTTCTGGATCGCGTCGAAGAGTACTGTGGGCGCCAGGCGCCGCCATCATCGGACGAGATCACTAACGCTTTCTGGCATGCGTGTCGCGGCGGATACTTGCAAACGGCGGAGTATCTGCTGGGTCGTGGCGCCGATCTGAATTGGATCGGCTATGACAGGAAAACGCCGCTGCAGGTGGCGCACGAAAGCGGAGCGGAGGACTTAATCGCCTGGCTGCGCATCCAGGGCGCTAAGTCGACAGAAGAAATCGAGGCCAGTCCTGCTAACTCCGCTGACAGATCGAATGGATACGAGACCGTCTCCGAAAAGTTCATTTCCAGCCGTACGAGGTCAGGTATCGGAACCGCAACTGTGCGCCAATGGGCGAAAGCTCTTCCGCCTGGCGGCGATGTTCTGGATCTGGGTTGCGGGCATGGCGCGCCGATCTCAGAGGCTCTGGTCGATGAAGGACTCAATGTCTATGGCGTGGACGCATCGCCTAGCATGATCGCCGCGCTTCGCGCCCGCTTCCCGCATACGCCTGCAGAGCTCAGCGCTGTCGAGGACTCGCGGTTTTTCGACCGTAGATTTGACGGAGTGATTGCGCGGGGATTGGTATTTCTTCTGGCGCCCGAGACTCAGGCGAATGTGATTCACAAGATAGCGGCGGCGCTGAAGCCCGGAGGCAAATTTTTATTCACCGCTCCATATCAGAAGTGCGAGTGGGCAGACATTCTGACCTGGCGGAAATCCATTTCTCTGGGAGCAGACGCATATCGGCGGATAGTGGAGGCGGCTGCTCTGATTCTAGATGATGAAGCCGAGGACGAAGGACAGAACTACTACTACTTCGTTCGCAAGCCGGACGACAGTGAAGGATGAGGGCGCCGATGAACAAAGCTGTTGATCCCACACCATTCAAAATGACGCGGAAGATAGCCGCCGAGCGTCGCGCTCGTGTCGTCGCAATTGTCGAAGGTCTTCCTGAGGCCGGCGTCGTAGCCGCCGGCAATCACTTGAGCATTGAAGTGCGCCAGAAGCGCTTCGGCTGGTATCTCGATGATCACCACGGGGATGGGCGTCTTGCCATTAATTGCAAGGCCCCGCGCGGCGTCGCCCAGCAGTTGGCGAATCATGCCCCGGATAGATTTCATATTCCAAAGTACGTTAGTCATCTCGGCTGGGTAGGGTTGTGGCTCGATACGCCTCAGATCAATTGGACAGAAGTCGAAGCGATTCTCCTTGGCGCCTATCGTCTGACGGCCCCCAAGAAATTGATTACCGAACTCGACGCCAGGCAGAATGCATAATTAACAGGGCCATAGGGAACGATGAGGCTATTGACCGAGGCGATAGAGAATGACGGACACGCCTCTCCCGCCAACCCTCTTGGCGAAATCCTCCAGGAGTTTTTCATACTCGTTCCAGTCGCCTCCGGCGAGGCCACAGCCTATCCCGTGAGGGAATCCGATCGACTCCAATTCAGGAACCTTTGCGATCTGATCAAGCGCCTTGCCGAAAGCTTCAATGCGCGAAGCTGCGGAATCCCTCCCCGACGATGGTTTCCCTGGTTTGAGCTGGCCGTAAATGTTGATGACACACCGCTCCTTGCGCCCCGGATCGCCGTGAACCGTGATCGAACCGAAAAGCGAAGCGTCGTTCCCGCGCTCGGAACGACTTGAGTAGACATCGGCCCAGGGAAAGACTTTGAAAATGGCGCTGGCCAGCCCAGCGCCGCGCCGTGAGTAGCGATTGCATTGATGCGCGAGGTACTGGCAATCGGATTCCAAAAGGCTGCCATTCACGATTTTGAGCATAGACTTTTCCATTGCTTGCGCTCCGCTCGATAATTTCAGGCCCGACAGATCAGAATGAACAAGCGCGACAGCCAAATAGCATATGCCGCCTTCTTCCCTATCAGAAGAGGCTGAGCCTGATTATTTCATCATTATTACCCAGAAGGAGAATTACACTGTCGGGATTGCGCCTCCGCTTGCTTCTATACACCGGCGAGACTGCAATGATTTGGGCGCCTTCAGGAACGAATCTCAGCAGGTCCTCCCAGGAGAAGTTCTTCGGAACGGCATTGCCTATCAGATTTCTGATCTCTCGCTCGCAAGATTCGCGATAACTCTCAGACATCTCCTGATAGCTGCGCCCTTCGCGATTCCGCGGATCGAAGCCGGCCCACGTGTCAGTCTGATAGAAATCCTGTGGATCGGCGCCTCCCACGATGAAATCGACGTTCTCTACGCTCCAGTTGTCCGGATCGCTGAAAGCGAAGACCACATGGTTATTGATCTCCTGCCATTCCGCTCCATCCTGCGAGCGGCTATCTCGCTTCCGTCTCCGCGCATTGCCGCCAGCCTTCATTTTCTTTTTTGTAGTTTGACAATAAAGTCTTAAACTAAAGTGGCGGTAAGTTATTGATTCTAAGTTGATGCTGATAGGGACAGTCGCGCTAAAGTTTTAAACTATGTACAAACACGGCCCTCGATCGTGATGTTGGTTTGACAATAAAGTTTCAAACTGAAGGGCTGCTAAGTTATTGATTCTACGTCGAGATGAATTATCGATGAAACGCAAACGGGCTCTTTTTCAGGCCCAAATTACATCCGTCCTTCGACCTGAAGGCATCCCAAATGGCTTGACCCACCGAATGGGAGATTGTGGGTGGTCAGATTCGGGTATATTGACAATGGCAAGTTGGGACGGGTGTCAAACCCGTTGTTCGGACCTAACGGCGCTTGAAGATTTCCTCTGCCGTCTGCTTTAGATTTGCCGCATCGTAGCGGTAACCTATGCCGCCCGCGCTTGGCGAATCCGCATACCATCCCTGATAATCGCTCCCGCCCAGCTTCTGCATTATTACCTCACGAATAGCTGGGACATGCCGAAATTCAATGACGCCTTTGTCCGGGTGTCAGAAAGAGAGTGGTAATGCCTATCTCTCAATCGAGTGGCGCGGACTCAGCGGCGCATCAGCATCTCTATGACGTTTTCCTGAGCCACCAGAGTGGCGATAAGCCCCTAGTCGAAGCCATCGCGGCGCGACTCGTAGATGAGCAAGGGGTGAGTCCGTTTCTCGACAAATGGCATCTCATACCGGGCGCCCCATGGCAGGAAGCGCTTGAAGAGGCTCTCGACCAAAGCAGAACTTGCGCGGTGTTTCTCGGGTCGAGCGGTTTGGGGGCCTGGGAGAATGAGGAAATGCGCGCGGCTCTTGATGAACGCGTCCGCAATAAATCGTTTCGAGTCATTCCCGTGTAGTTGCCTGGAGCGGAACCGAAAGATGAAAAGACTTTGCCACGCTTTCTGCGCCGCCTCACGTGGGTCGACTTCCGAAGAGGTCTCGATGTTTTTGATCGCATCGGGAATCGCCATCACTACTTCCTTTTGATCAACAGACTGTCAGCATCGTATGACTACAACCTCTTGCCTAAACCGTCGCGAGTTCAGATTGGGAAAAGAGCGGCGCTGTAATGTGAGAGGTCGAAGAAGTGAGTGGATTGTCATCCCCTGAGATCAGGTTGAGCGCTTCACGTTCTAGGCCGACGATCCCGGCTCGCACCTGATCCTGTTGCATTCCGAGCAGGTCCTGATACATCTCGGCCTTAGCCTTGAGCCGTTTATAGATGACTAGGCGCTGCGCGATCGTCTTCTCCCGCAAGCGGTCGCCGGATTCGACCAGGCGGCCAAGATCGCCCCGCAGCGAATTGATTTCATCCAGCAACCCTGCATGTACGGCTTTGGACAGGCCACGCCTGGCCTCGACCGCGTCGGGAACAGCGAGCGCACAAACGAAGGGCCCCGGCCCTGCGGATTGCGGGATGCCGGCGATCAGTTGGCGCAGGCGAAACAGCGCATCGCGCTCGCTCTCCGGTACGAAATAGACTCCGCCCGCCTGGCGAAGCGAGACGGCGCTCATTCCGTCAATGATTTCGCGCACCATCTGCGACAGGTCGCGCGCGATGAATAGATCGCGGTATTGTCGCCAATACGGCATAAGCTCGTCAGTAAGTTGCTGGCTTTCTCGCTGGGCATCAATCACGCCCTCGGCGTCGGTCGTGCAGATCATCTCGCCGGTCTTTTTGTTCAGCAGGATGCGCAGCGCCGTGCCATACGACAGGCCGAGCGCGCTGAAATCTATGTCTTCGGCGACAAGAGCATAAACGAGATGCTCGCTGCCCGCGCGATCGATGACTCGAATCAGCGTTCGCCTGCGACTGCCGCCATTCTCCTCTTGATCTTCATCACCCAATTGAAGTTGCAAAGCTCTGGCGGTCTGCCGTTTCGTCCTGATCCATTCCGCCAGGGCGCGGCGCAATGCCACGCGCGGCGTCGGCGGATCGGGCAGGTACTTCTCGAAGCCCGCCGATTGAAGCGCCTGCTCCAGGTCGGGATGGCTGACGCGAACCCCCTCCAGTCGCCATAAGACAGTAAAACCGATGAGGGGAAGCTGTGATGTCGCCGCTTCCAGGCCGTTCAGATCACGAATGTCAACGCCATTAAGCATAAAGATCCCTCCTTGTCTCCGCTGTATGCCGTCCGCTCGATTTCTTCCTGGAGGAGATGGCTTTTGAACCTGATCGAAGGTTAGTGGCTACCATGTCATCGTGGACCCGGCAGTTGATGAAGTGGTCAGGCCCTCCACAAAGTTTTCCACAGACCATCCCCAATATGATGATTTCATAAACTCTCTCATGTCACCATTTGGCTACAGTGTCCACAGATATTGACGGGAGTTTTCCTCAGATGATTTGCTACAATCAAATGGTAAAAGGCGTAAGATGTTAGGTTTACGTTAGATAGCCGGGTAGATCACCTCGAAGACGCCCTCGTAGAGAACGTCAAATACGATTCAATTTAAACAGCAGAGAAGATTACTTCGAGAGCCGGCAAATCGCCGCGCAGATCATCAAGACGAAAAACCGCGTCGCTGATTTCCTCGAGAAGCGCCTCGCCCTGATTCGGGCCGATCAGGACGCCGCAAGCGCGCATACCACGTTCTGCCCTTCTCCTCGCCCATTCCGCCTGCGCTTCGGGAGAAACGTCGCTGATTCCATCGCTGACGCAGATCACGTCCGCCTTCTCGAACTGCGATCCGTCCACCAGTTCCAGCGCCTTCTCCATCCATGGTTCGTTGCAGCGGCGAGTTATAGCACACGTCCGATCTTGAGTAACGTGCCGAGCAGCGACCCCTTTTCGATTAAAGGCCGCCCGATGGATATCAATCAGCCGAACTTCGCGGGCTGGCAGCGCGTCGCGCCAGATTACTTCCGCACGCTCGGTATTCCACTCGTTGCCGGACGTGAACTCACTGCGCTCGACAATCCAACCGGAGACAATGCTGGCTCGCCTGTCGCTCTCATCAATGAAGCCCTGGCGCAGCGTTATTTTCCCATGGGCAACGCGCTCGGCCAGGGCATCGCGTTGGGAAGCCCGAATCCAAACGATGCCAATGCCTATGCAACGATCATCGGCGTCGCCAAAGACATTCCGCATCGCAACCTAGAGTCGCCCCTCGAACCGGAATTTTTCCTGCAATTCGCGCGTCGCCCCCATCTGACGGCCTGGGTTTACGTGCGCGTCGCGGGCGAGCCGGCCAGCTTTGCATCAGCCATTCGCCAAACCGTATTGACCATTGACCACGACCAGCCGGTGAAAAATATCCAGCCGATGCCAGCCGTAATTGCCACAACGTTTGCGTCGCGCCGCTTTACTACATGGTTGCTGGGCGGCTTTGCGCTGCTGGCGCTTGTTTTGGCGGCGCTGGGAATTTATAGCGTCAATGCTTACGCCGTAGCGCAACGCACGCAAGAGATCGGTATTCGCATGGCGTTGGGTGCGCAAGTGCGCGATGTGCTGCATCTGATTTTGCAACGCGGCCTGACTTTGGTTTTGGTGGGACTTGCACTCGGCATACTCACATCGCTGGCTGTGACGCGCTGGCTTAAGAGTTTACTGTTCGGCGTGAGCGGGACTGATCCGCTCACATTTGGCGGTGTCACCTTGTTGCTGTTGCTGATCGCGTTGCTGGCTTGTTATCTGCCCGCACGGCGAGCGACGAAAGTTGACCCATTGGTGGCATTGAGACACGAATAAAATAAGTCGCGTGTAACACCAACAACACGCTTGACTTGTAGCCCTCAGATGGATGCTAAGTGGTGGGTAATTGATCTTCCTCAAGCCGATGTCTAAATCTCACAGGGCTTACTCTGAGAGAGGCGATGTATTCGTTTGAAAGAAAACAGGCCGTATTCCTTGAGGATGCTCGAGTTGTCGCGGGTAACGGCTGTTTCAAATCGTAGCTCCCGGTCACATTTTGATGAAATCGGGAACCGAAGTGTGTTTCGGTTCGTAACACGTGTGCGCCGAGCAGAGGGAGCCGGAACGTCAACCGGACACATTCAAAAGATTAACCATGTCAGCGAGTCCCGAATGGAAAAACTGCTGCAGAATCTTCGCTTCAGTTTGCGGATGCTTGGAAGGAATCCGGGCTTGACCGCAACCGTGCTGTTGACGCTCGCGCTGGGGATAGGCGCCAACACAGCGATCTTCACCGTGGACTATGCGACGCTGCTGGCGCCGCTGCCGTATCCGGAACCAAATCAACTGGTGATGGTGTGGTCGAAGATCCAGGATAACCACAATGGGATTTCTGCGGGAGATTATACGGACTGGAAGAGGCAGTCGACCGTCTTCCAGCAGCTGTGCGCATTTACAGGCACGAATTTCAATATTGCGACCAAGGATCAGCCGGAGTACATCGCGGCGCGGGTACAGTCGCCGGAACTTTTGCAGATGATCGGCGAGCCGCCATTTCTGGGACGGTACTTTCTGCCCGAAGAGGGCGTAGCCGGGCAGGAGCATGTGACGGTCCTGACCCACAAGTTGTGGGTGAAACTGGGATCGAACCCGCACATCCTCGGAACGGCGATCCGGCTCGATGGGCAGCCGTATACAGTGGTTGGGGTGCAGCGGGCTGGGATCTTTGACCACGGACAAGAACAACTGACGGTGCCGCTGGTGTTCAAGCCGGAGCAGCTCAACCACGACTTCCACTGGCTGCTGGTGATGGGGCGCCTGAAACCGGGCGTGTCGTTGAAACAGGCGCAAGAAAATATGGACGCGGTGACGGCGCATATTGCCCAGACGTATCCGTCGAGCAATAAGGGTTGGGGCGCCTATGTGGAAGAGTTGAAGAACGACTTCATGCCGAAGGAGCGGATTCAGATGCTGTGGCTGCTGCTTGGGGCGGTGGGGTTCGTGCTGCTGGTTGGATGCGTGAATGTTGCGAATCTGCTGCTGGCTCAGGGAATGTCACGGCAGAAGGAGCTGGCGGTGCGGAGCGCGATGGGCGCGAAGCCGAGCACGATCTTTGTGCAACTGCTTACGGAGAGCCTTGTATTGGCGCTGGGCGGCGGCGCGCTGGGGGTGGCGGTAGGCTATGGGATGCTGCAGGGGTTAATTGCGTTGATGCCGCCGGACACGTTGCCGTACGAAGCAGACCTGCGACTGAATGTTCCGATCCTGCTGTTCACGCTGGCCATGACAACACTGGCGGGGTTGGTGGCAGGGTTGATTCCGGCATGGTACGCGTCCAAGGCGCATCCAGCAGAAGCGCTTAAGGAAGGCGGGCGCACGGGCATGAGCGCGGGTAAGCACCGTCTGCGGCGCGCGCTGGTCGTGGGCGAATTCACGCTGGCGCTGATACTGCTGGCCGGGGCGGGATTGACGATCCACAGCTTCTGGAACCTGAGCAAGGTGGATGTGGGCATCAGGACAGATCACACGCTGGCGTTCTTTTTGCCGATGCCGGAGCTGCGCTCGAAGGATCCAGTGCAGATCACGAATTATTACCGGGAGATACTGGCGAAGATTCAAGCGGCGCCTGGCGTGGAGCACGCGTCGGCACAGACGGGGTTCCCGCTGCAGGGGCCGGGATTTGGAATGCCGTTCACGATTGTGGGAGGACCGGCGTTCGCAGATCGATCACAGCGGCCAGGAACGAGGTTTGGGATGGTGACGCCGGATTATTTTTCGACCCTGGGCGTCCGACTGGTGCGTGGCCGCGCGCTGAATGATGGCGACACGGCCACCAGCGTGAAGGTCGCGGTGGTAAACGAAAGTTTCGTGAAAAAGTGGCTCGCGGGGAGGGATCCGCTGCAGACACGTATTTCCGTGGAGCGGCTCATCCCAGGAGTGCAGAATCTAGGGCCGCCGCAGGAATGGCAGATTGTGGGGGTCTACCACGACGTGCACGCCCCGGACAGCACACAGTTCAATCAGGAGATGCTGGTTCCGTTCTGGCAAAGCCCGTGGACGGGGGCAGCGTTTGCGGTCCGGACGGCGGAGGAGCCGATGTCAATGCTGCGCAGCATCGCGGCAGCGGTACATTCGGTGGATCCGGAGATTGCGCTGGCGCAGCCGGAGACGATGGAGCAGGTTCGCTCGGACACGATGTCTGACGAGCGGTTCACGCTGATCCTGTTTGCGGTCTTCGCGGCGGTGGCGCTGTTCCTGGCGGCGTTGGGAATCTATGGCGTGATGGCGTTCAGCGTGGCGCAGCGTTCGCACGAGATTGCCTTGCGAATGGCGCTGGGGGCGACGCGTGGGCGCGTGATAACCATGGTGATGCAGGAAGGCGTGGTACTTGCGGTAGTCGGGCTGGCGCTTGGACTGATTGGCGCCTATTTCGTAGGGCGCGCGATGCAGAGCATGCTGTTCGATGTTCATGCGCTGGACGCGACGGCGTTCGGTGCTGTCGGGCTGGTTCTGCTGCTATCGGCGGTACTGGCGTGCTATTTGCCAGCTCGTCGAGCCGCATCGATCCACCCAATGCTGGTGCTGAGGACGGAGTAGGAAGCTTTCCGGGTCTCGCTGGCTGCAGCGGCGATGCAAAACTGACAGTGCTGCACGAAGTTTAGCTGTTTGTTGCTGGTCTCGATGGTGAAGTCGTCGCGAGGGGGCGCTTGATTCGCCCCCTTCGTGCCGAACGGCTGGTTGGTCAATATCACATCGTAGCGGTCGCCGCGGTCCGGCTCGTAGATCGTGACGCCGAGCGAGCGTTGGGGCGATCCACGCGCAAGCTGCTTCAAGGTCAGGCATGGGAAGCGGCGCCGTGATCCCGCGCGGTTAGACGCCGCAGGCTGCGATAGCCTGAGCGCCAATCGTCTGCTTTTAACCCACTTGCCTAATATTAGGTTTCATTTGTCCTCCATTAAGCCTCATACATTGCGAGCATTTTCTTGTCAGCTGCCAGCTTCGCCGCCTTCAGTTTGGCGAGCAGGCGAGTCGCTTCGCCCCGCTCGTCATATCTAGCCTCGCTGGCATTCTTGCCGTAGTGGGCACTTGCAACCGCAAAGACACGACATGTTGCCTCGGGCAAAGTCTAGACCCAGCGCCAACATCGGCCAAGTCAGAATCGGATTGGGTTAACTTTTGTCGCGCCGGTGACGCTTCGGCCAGCCGGCTTGCCGAAGTCTTACCTCCAGAGAGTTGTCCAAGAGTCGCTTGTTCGGTACCCTTGCCAATCGCGGCGCGTGTCCACTTGCTTGGCGACAACGAAACTCTCCAGTTCATGGCCGATTGAACCGTCTGTCACATAGTCTGTAGGGAGCATTGACGTATGAAGGTCATTCTCTGTATCGCAATAGGATTGGTTCTGTTGAGTGGCGGCGCGTTGCTGTGGAGTGCGACAAGGAGCGCGCCTAAGCAGCCGACTACCGCAGACATACAGCGCGCCAAGTCTGAAGGACTTGTGCGAAATTACTATCGCGAGGATATTGAGAGCGCGAAAAAACAGGGTAAGAAAGAGGTCTTACTTCCCGGAGCTATAGACATGCGGGCTCCTGAACGTTCTTTAGAAGAGTTATTGCGCGATTACGGCTTGTTGCGGGTTAAAGTCATAGGCACAGAGACTACAGTTTACTCAGCCGTTCCTGAAATACCCAGTGCTGATATTGAGACGTGGTACAAGGTTGAAATATTGGAAACTTTGCATCGGCAAGGCAAGGTAAGTGACGAGGCGCCACCTTTTGAATTGCCTAGCCGACTTCTTCCAGTACTTCCTTCGGAGAGCCTTTTGGTTGAGTCGGGCGGCGTAATAAACGTTGACGGTGTTGCTGTGGTAAGAGAAGTCAGTACGGAGGGTGACGTCTTCATTCCAAGAGAAGAATATCTTATCGTCGGGTATTTGGACTATGGAGGCAAACTCATCAGACCGGTTTCAGGGCGCGCCGGGGTGTTCCATGTCATAAATACACATCTCATGCCCCATGGTCAGAAGGAGCGCCGATTGGTGCACGAGATAGAAGAAGGGTACGGCAACGACTTAGACCGTCTTCGATCCAACGTGCATTAGCGGCAGGAGGTTGAAGCCGCCACGATGGTGGGACTGAAGTCTGCCACGGCCGACTTCTACCGCAGCATCCTGGGGTTCAAGTCCGACCCGGAGGCCGAGACACCGGAGTACATTGTGGTGTGGCGGGATAACGCGGCCGTACATTTGACCAAGGGGGAGCGCGCGCCGACAGGCGTGCGCATCTTCTTCTGGGTCAAGGATGTGAACGCGCTACACGAGGAGGTCATCAAGCGAGGGGCGGCAATCGCAGTTCCGCTTGAGACGCGCTCCTATGGAGTTCGTGACTTCTCCATTCGCGATCCGAACGGCGTCGTGGTGGTGTTTGGGCAGGACTGGGACTAAACCGTTCGAGATCGTCTGCAACTTAAAGTGACTCAGACGGACGCGGAAGGCTCTCCCGGCTGCCAAGATTACAAGAGCACGTTCACAATTCCGCCAGTAGGATCACACGTTCGCGTCGTGGGGAGCTATGTCCAGGACAGTGCAACGGGTTGCGATTGGCGGGGTTCGACGAAAACTAGCCGCATGCGCCTGCGTCCAGATCTGCAGAATTCTTGCGACGAGTTCTCACACAATGCCAGCAGGCGATAGTTTTAGCCATCAACGACCGCAACGGCGTCCACCTCGATCAGATAGTCGGGGGATAAGGTCGCGACGCCCAGAACGGTGTCAGCCGCCTTGTGATCCCCGAAAAGCCTCATTCGAGCCGTTTCGATGATCGGTAGGTGGAGATCGCGCTGATAATTGACGACGTAGACCGTAATTTTGGCTACATGCGTCGGTAGGGCGCCTGCGGCTGCGAGGGCTCGGCCGAGATTGGTGAAGACCTGCTGGGCCTGAACCGCAAAATCACCTCGACCGACAAGCTTTCCCTGAAGGTCTTCGGGCTCCTGGCCCGAAACAAATATCAGTTTGGTACCCCTCGCGACAACAACTTGAGTGTACGTTGCAGGGGTCGGTAGATCGGAGGGATTGATGCATTCGAGCGTCATTCGTTTCCTACCTCAGTA
>DASTMP010000301.1:0-4455 GCA_035714085.1 Blastocatellia bacterium | reverse complement strand
GTCAACGGAGCACAAATAACGCTTGGCCGCGACGTGCATTCTTATTGGCTCTGTGACCGCCGCCGGAAAATTGCGCGCAAGCCACATCGCCCCGACCCGCTCGTGCCGTCCGTCAATGCCGCGATCGGCGATGTCCTCCGGCAGCTTATGCAGCAAATGTCCGATGTCATGAAGCAGAGCGGCGGCGATCAGGGCGTCGGGCGCGCTTTCCTGTTCGGCTTGAAACGCGGTTTGCAACGCATGTTCGAGTTGCGAGACGGGCTCGCCGAAATAGGCGCCGCCGCCCAGCCTCGCAAACAATTCAATGATTTCGTCGACTATGCTCATGCCGCCTCCAACTCAAGTTTGGTTTTTACTGGACGCCGCTGTTCGATCATGAATAGCGCCGCAGCCAGGCTCGATAGCAAAGCGACTCCGGTCAGCGCCGTGAACGCGCCTTGCCACCCGAAACTGACCGAGATGCGCGCCACGGCGCCGCCCGCCATCACGCCTCCCAGATACCCCACGCCGTCAATGATTCCCGAAGCCGTTGCGCTACCCTGCTTGCCGCCGAAGTCGAGCGAGATCGCGCCCGCCAGATACGAATACGGCCCGATCAGTGTGAAGGCTACCGAGGCCACAAGCAAAACCGGCAGCGCCGACGAGCCGCCGAACTTCGTGTGGCCGAGCAGCCACAACCCTGCGCTCGACAACAACAGCCCGATCAAGATGATTAGCGCGCGCCCGTTGCGGCCCAACTTATCGCTGATGAAGCCGGCCAACAGAACCGATACGCCGCCGAAGAGCGGAAAGAGCGCGCTCTTGCTCGCGGCATCAGCTTTGCTCAACCCGATGACCTCGGTGAAATAGGTCGGCGTCCAGGTGTTGAACGTCTCGCGCAACAGCGTTGTCCCCAGCGACAACAAACAAACGATCCAAAACGCGCGACTACGCAGAAAAGCCTTGAGCGCGCTTTTCAAAGCCGTTTTCGCTGAGCCTTCGCGCTCGTCAACTAAATTGAGAGGGTTGGCCGGCGGCTCGGTCTCGCCGATTTCGCGCGGCGATTCCTTGAGCAGCAGCAGATTGGCAAGAAAGATGATCAGCATCACGCCGGCAGCCGCGAAGAAGACGCCGCGCCAGCCGACGCCGTGCCCGATCAGCCAGCCCATAAACCGGCGCGCCGCCGCGTCGCCGAACAGGAAACTCAAACTGATGAAGCCCATCGCCGCGCCATAACTGGAGAACGAAAACCAGCGCGACGTTAATTTCACGGCGCCGGGCCAGCCCGTTGATTGTAACAGGCGGTTCAACGCCCAAGCCAGGGTGAAGATCGGGAAGCCGCCCCCTAGCGCGAACAGCGCCGTGCAACTGATCGCTCCCGCCGAACCGAGTAAAAATGCGCGCCTCCCGCCTAGAAGATCGGTCAGGCCGCCGCTCGGGAATTTGCCGACGGCGTAGGCGAAGACGCCAATCGAAGCCAGCGCGCCAAGGCTGACCTTTGCGCTATTCGCATTCCAGCCTCTTGCGACCAGATCTTCGATGATCAGAGGCAAGGCGACAGAAAAGTTCGACCGGCAGAGATAGTAACCCGCGTAGCCGAAGACCAGGAGCGTCACCGTCAGCGCTTGCCAGCGCCGCAGACGTGGAGTTTGTTTTTCCTCAAGCATATGACGGATGAAGGCATTTCAATAGTAGATCATTAGCGCAGTATACCCTGTAAATTTATGGTCGCGAGCGCCCACGGCGTCACAGACGCAAGCTTGATGAAGAATTAAATGTTTGGTAACACGGTGTTAAATCCACAAGGTTAAAGTCTCTCGCTACCGAGCCGATTAACAAGCGCATATTGCGAAGATGACAAAACCAGCGCATACGGCCCAATCCATTTTCGAAGACTTGGGACTCTGCTTACGCGGCGCGGAGATCAACGTCGAGTCATTGCCTTTCTCCGCCTCTGACATCACCGCCGGCTCCGAATCTGAATTGCAAACGGTGGTCGTCGGCGCCAAGGACTCGGTTGACCTGCCGCTGCAGATCGAGCAATCGAACTACTACGCCAACATCTCACGCCACATCGCCGCCGGTGACACGCCCAGACGAGCAGGCGCCGCGATCGAACGATACCTGAACGACAACCGCGACCAGGTGTGGGAAAACAGTTGGGCGCGCTTTCCCAAGCGGCTGCTTAGCGAATTCGCGCAACAGACGTTTCAAGCCGACCTGTTGGCTGACAAGCGCGATTATCGGCGCGGAATGCGCGCCGACATCGACCGGTTCATCGTTCGCGAACACGGCGAGACGTTGATGCGCGTGCCAGTCAGCTACCTGCTCAAACTCGCGCTGGCCGAAGTCCTCGGATCACAGCCCAATTTGCCTCGCGCCGTCAGCGCCACGGGCGTGAAGCTGTTGGGACATTTCCTCAACGACAACACCTCGCCCGAGACTTTCTCGTTTTACGTGACGCTGCTCAGTCCCGAAAACGGATTGGGCCGCGAACTGGCGCGCGAGAAGGCCAAGCGGTTTCTGCTCAGCCAATTGTTGTTGATGTACGCGAACCGCCGCCTTGGGCTGCTCGAGAGCGGGCAGCGCGCGATGATCTATTTCGCCCCGCACCCGCCCGTGCGCCAGAAACAACTCAACGACTGCATCTCGGACGCCTTCTACCGCGAGCTGTTCATGAGCCCGTGCCTTTCGGGCTGGGACGACGGCGAGGCGAAGCACGCTTACATGAAGCTTTGCCATCAGGTGCTGAGCCGCAGCCAGTTGAACGCCGTCGCCAAGCTTCGCGAAGCGGGCATCGTCGTCAACAATCTGGTCGTGTTACCCAACCTATCCAACATCAGCCTCGCGAACAACGGCGTCCACGTCAGCCTGGGCAGCCGGAAGCTGACCGCCGCGATGCGCGAAGGCGATCCCGGTTTCGGCCCCGTCGAAGAGAAACTCCTCGGCGACTTGACGATCAAGATCGTCGAGCATTTCTTGCCGTTGTTTGTCGGCTCGTATAGCGCAGCGCCCTACCGCCTGGATTTCGCCGATTTCCATCCCGAAAAAGTTCTGGGCTTTCTGCCGCACGAACTCGATTACACACACCTGCGGATGATTTGGCGTCGGTGGCGCAAGAAAGCCGACCTGAAAATATTCGGCTACGCGATGACCCCGTGTGGGCCGTCGTGGATTGACCGCCTGTTGAGCGCGCTCTTCCGGCTCAAAGGTGATTGGGTGGCCGATTTCCGCCTGCTCGATTATCTGGTGGCGGTGATGAGCACGGAGAGCAGCCCTGCGCTCGACGGCAGTCTGGGCGCCGGCGAGCGGCTCAAGCGCGACCTGGCTGACCTCGGGGTTTTCGACATGAAGATGCCGCTCTATCTGCTTTACCGGCTACGCGAGTTCGAGGTGATGGGGTTCACCGGCTTCGAGGGGCGCTACTACAGCCTGTTCGAAAGTTTGACGGAAGACCTGAGACGGGCGGTTGATTTACAGGCGCTCCTCACCGCTCTTGCGTTCAAGTATCAGGCGCAAGGCAAATATTCGCACGTCGACATACCCGACAATCCGTTCGTCGAGAGCGAGCGGCGTCAAATATTTTTCGGCGCGGCCATCGGCGTTCCCACCTTCTTCGTGCGGCGCAATACGCCGAATCAACTGCTGCGCGCGATCCTGTCCCGCACGAAACGAACGCGCGCCAGTCGCCGCTACTCCGACTACCTGCGCGTCCACAACGACGACTACCGGCGGGCGCTGCTGCAAACGCTGCTCGAAGACGGCGCCGATTTGATCGAGATGTTCAGCCTGCGGGAGACCATCGCCGACCTCAAAGCGCGATTGGACGACCCGGCCAATCACTCCGCAGCCGGCAAGCTGACGCGCGGCATCCTTGAGGGCGCCGGCTTGCGTTCGCCGATGCAGATGAAGGCCGAGGAGTTCAATCTTCAGGCTGAGCGCTATTACCGCGACGCGCTTCGCCGCCGCCACATCACCGAAGCGTTCGAGTTTCTGATCGATGATCTGCGTGGGTTGGAAAGACGCGCTGGGCAGGTTGACGGCGCCGTCAGGAGGGCGCTGCGCGATTGCCTGAAAGGGCGCGGCGCGACGGAGATGGTCGAACGTCTGCGACCGCGCGTCGTGGCCGATGATGCGACCGAGGATGAGCTGAGAGCGCTCATCAACATCACGCTACTCTCGGTTCACCACGATTTGAAGGATTCGGAGAAGTGGATTGCGGGTCAGACCAGAGAAACATCCTCTGAAAGGAGCGAAAGGGGCGAAACGAACCACGAAAGGAGTGTGGATGCGCGCGTCAACGCTCTCGATCCCGCACCAGTATATTGACCGGGGCGCCGGACGCGTCTGCGATGAGAGGCTTTACGGCGATAGGTTGGTGCGCTGGCTCTATTCCGAAGTTCGCGAGAACGCGCCCGCGCTCTACCGCCTCGCGCTTAGCCCGCGCGTCTCCGGGCTGCTGGGTTTCATCAACTA
>DASTMP010000300.1:0-44289 GCA_035714085.1 Blastocatellia bacterium | reverse complement strand
TGGCCCCAGCGCTTCGAGCGTCTTGAGAACCATCAGCGCGAGCGTCCCTTGCCAGACATCTGTCTTCTCACTCATCGTTGCCCCCTTACACTATTTAATCTTCCTATGGGGAAATTATAGGAATGATGGCACAGCTTGTATGGGAAGACAATAGCAGGGTTGAGATTAAGATCTTAATGGATATACGATCACAGCCCAACCCTCTAGTCGGGTCCACAAGGCATGATTTTTTGTGAGAACAGGGGCCACAACGGAACTAATTCCCTGATCGTAGAGGTGGCGAGGAACAAAACAACTAGGTTCGCACAATGATCCCATCTTGGCCTTGAGCAAATAGGGAACGCCATGTTCGCTCATCACACGATAAACCACGGCCTTGGTATCAAGCCCCAAAGGAAGAAACTCAAACGCGAGAGGCGTCAGGCCATATTGTTCCTCTAAACACGGTCGGAGAATATCCTCTGAAATGCCGAGGTTTTCACGCATATCGTTGGCCTTCTGTCTTCCACTATCTTGATGGCCAGTCAAGTTTCAGCAAAGGAGCGGAGTCTGCGATAAACAATTATTGAGATGCGCCGGCGCCATTCAACCACACGCCTCCGGCGAGCCTAGAAACTCGATCCGCGGAGATTCTACAAACCAGCTGCGACCGACAATTCGGCGGGCGCGGCAGTCACGCCCCAGTGTCTCGCGCAAGCTCATTGCCTTTCAGTCGTTTTTCCGAGCCATCCATTATTTCCGCGTGTTCCGCGTTTTCAGAAGCGATTCAAGGGCCGGGCTCAGATTCGGATACTTGAACTGGTATCCAGTATCCAGAGCGACTTGCGGGACGACGCGCTGGCTGGCCGTCACGACTTCGGCCATCTCTCCCAGCAGAACGCGGAGCGCGGATTGGGGAACGGGCAAGAAAACCGGGCGGTTCAACGCGGCGGCCAGTTCCCGCGTGAACTCTCCGTTGGTCACTACGGCGGGCGCGACTCCATTGATCGGGCCATCTACAGCCGGCGACATCAGCGCGTGCAGAAAAATCCCCGCAATGTCCTCGATGTGAATCCACGGGAACCATTGTCGACCGTTGCCCAAACGCCCGCCAAGCCCCAGCTTGAACGGCAATAACATCTTTTCGAGAGCGCCGCCCGACAGGCTGAGCGCGACGCCTGTTCGCACAAACGCGACTCTGGCGCCCAGTTCGCTCGCGCGCGCAGCCTCGGTCTCCCAATCGAGACAGACTTCGCTCAAAAAGCCCGAGCCAGGGGCTGAGCGTTCATTCAGGACTTCATCCCCGCGATCGCCGTAAAATCCCACCGCCGAGGCTGAGACAAGAACATTCGGCGGGCATGGCGTCGCGCGCATTCCGGCGACGAGGTTGCGCGTGCCTTTCACGCGCGAATCACGGATTCGCCGCTTCTGTTCCTCAGTCCATCTCGCGGCGGCCACAGGCTCTCCGGCCAGATGAATGACAGCCTCGACGCCCTCCCAAGCCTCTGCCGGAGGAGATTCGGCCGCAGGCTCCCACTGAAACGCATTGACTCCGGCCAAATCCATAACCATTGGCGCCACCGGCGGCCGCCTTGATAAGGCCACAACCTGATGTCCTTCAATAATCAGCGACTGGCAAACGCTACGGCCTATAAGCCCTGTCGCTCCTGTTACCAGAATCTTCATCTTGGAAATCTATTCAAACGATACGGCGACAAACTCAAGTAAATCTCAAGTGTGAAAGCTAGAATGTGCCTCTATAACATTCAGGTCAACTCTTCCCTACAAAAATACGGAGACGGATCGGAGATGACATTAACGGAGATCGAAGAAACAGTCTCGTAACTTGACCGCCGCCGTCGGGTCTATGCAAAGGCGCGGCAAGGAGTTAAACTGTGGCGCGCCAGTTCTCCCCTCAAAACACGCCGGACGGTAGCGGGATGCTGGGAGGCCAGGGATCAAATTGTGGCGAATCAGATCGCCTTCCCCACTAGACTCGATATGATCCCCACGCCAATCCCAACATAAAAACCAACGCCACCCCCAAGATCCTACCCGACGGAAGGAGCTAGCCATGGCCAAGGCTAATTACATTGACGGTCGCCCTGAGGGTTCAATCAGTAGAGAGGTAGAGTCTGGCTGCGTCCCGGAATCAATCCAGTCCCACAGCGCGGCGATCGTGATCAAAGAGCCTGAGTTGACGATACTTCAGGTGAGTTCAAATACCGGGCCGCTCTTCGGTTTCGCGCCGGAAAAGCTGCTCGATCAGCCACTGGCGCTGCTGCTCGGCGACACCGAAGTCGAGCGCCTGCGCGACCAATTCCTATCAGAAGATCTAGACGCTGCGCCGCATTATCTCCCTGCGGCTCGAATCGGCAAGGGCGCCAGACTCTTCGAGCTTATACTTCACCGGCGCCGAGGAATGTTGATCCTGGAGTGTGAGCCGATGCCCGACGACGCGAATACGCAGCTCGACCTTCACGCCTTGCTCAATAGCGCGATTGCGCGGATGCGGCGCTCCGAGAGCGTGGGCGAGGCTTGTCAGACGGTCGCAGACGAAGCGCGGCGGTTCACCGGGTTCGACCGCGTGATGGTCTACAAGTTCAAAGAAGACGGTTCCGGCGCCGTGATCGCAGAATCGCTCGGCGGAGATTTTAAACCTTGCCTGGGATTGCATTATCCAGCCTCCAATATAACGCAACAGGCGCGGGCTATCTATCGGAGTGGGCGACTGCTTATGAAGGTCGACGTGAACGATCAAGCGGTCTCCATGGTTCCACCAGTCACCCCAGGGGTCTGGGCGCCGCTGGATATGAGTTACGCCGTGACGCGCGACCTGGCGCCGGCCTATGGCGCGCGTCTGAGGAAGACGGGCGTGACGGCCCTGATGTTCATCTCAATTACTAAAAACGATCGTCTGTGGGGGCTGATCATGTTCTACAACCACACCGGCCCGAAATACGCGTCGCATCACGCGCGGATGGCTTGTGAACTCCTGGCGCATTACCTCTCGCTGCGGATTGCGGCGAAGCAGGAGGCGGAGAACCATAAATATATGGCGCGCATCGTCAGGCTCAACGCTGAACTCGAACGCAGCAATATCGAACTCGATTCGTTCGCTTGCGTCGCGTCGCACGACCTGAAGGAACCGCTGCGCGGCATTCACAGATATTCCAATTTCCTGATGGAAGATTACGCCGACAAACTGGACGAAGCCGGCGTGGAGAAGCTGCAAACGCTCGTCAAGCTGACGCAGCGTATGGAGACTCTGGTCGATTCCCTGCTTCATTTCTCGCGCGTCGGGCGGGCCGACCTGGCCATGTGTGAAGTCGATCTCGACGAAGTCCTGGGCAAAACGCTGGAGATGATCGCGCCGCGGTTGCAGGAGAGCGGCGCCGAGATTCGTCGCCCGCAGCGGCTTCCGATCGTTCGAGCCGACCAGGCGCGCGTCGGCGAAATCTTCCACAACCTGATCGTCAACGCCGTCAAATACAACGACAAACCTCTGAAGTGGGTCGAGATCGGATGGGAAGAGGAAGGGACGGCGCGAGTGGGCGATGGGGCGACGGGGCGACAGGAAGAGGAAGAGACAGGAAGAGAAACAAACCTGTCCCCATCTTCCCCTTTTGCGACGTCGCCCACTCGCACCGTCGCCCCGTCGCCCGTTTTCTATATTCGCGATAACGGCATAGGGATTCCGGAGAGCCATTACGAAACGATCTTCGGTATATTCAGGCGGCTGCATGAGCGCGACGAATTTGGTGGCGGAGTGGGCGCTGGCTTGACCATTGTCAAGAAGATAGTCGAGCGCCACAATGGGCGCATCTGGGTCGAATCGCGCCTTGGCGCCGGGACTACGGTCTATTTCACTCTCGGTTGAGCGGAACGGCGATTCGATGAGTCGAGCCGGATAGTCACAAAAGCGAAAGCGGCGAGCGTGCGACTTGCCCCATTTGCTTCGCGTAATTTCATGGCGGCGATTGAGCTACTTGTGTTAGCCGTTATCACCGCGCGATTTCGGACGCCCCGGCGGTTCCTCTCTGGCCGGGCCGCCTGGATTCTTCGGGCTGCCGCCATGCCGGGGAGCTCTAACTGGCTCTTCAGCCGCTGTTCCCGGTTTATTGTCTTTCCTCCTTGCCCCCCGGCCGTAATTGCGCTGCTGAGCCGCGCCTTTATCAACGTTTCTGTCGTACCTGGACTTAGCCATCCAACTAACTCCTTTCAACGTGACTGCGGTAACTGTAACCAACGTCCGCGAGTCGCGCGCGCAACTACGCGCGATTACAGTGGAAATGCTACAGAACCATTGCGACGCCTTTCGGTCTCTTGTTGGACATAAATAGCGCGCGCTAACATTAAGTTGTTTTGCGCTATGGGAGCTCATAAAATCGCTCACATACGTCATACGGCAAACACATTCGATAATTTTTCGTTCTGAGGCCGTACACGACAGCCTCTTCTCATTTGTTTGGATTCCCGCGCATAATTATGAATGGGACTTATATGACTCATAAGACTTACAGTCCCATTCGTGATTGGCGAGGCTCTCGAGAATTTTCAGAAGGGATAATGGCCTGCGCCCGCACTCATGGCGGTTTCATCCGCGCGCGCCGGGAGTTGGCCTGCGCTTTGCGTATACTTGGTCTATACGTCTGAACACGTTTGAACACGGATTTTTCCAAGTATTGAAAGGGTGGGATGAGAAATATGAATGCAACGAATAAATCAGCGCTTGTACAAGCTTTGGGGTTCGGTCTGGCTGGCGCAGCCGCCGCGACGCTCGCAAGTGGAACAGCAAAACGGGGGCGGTCAAGCTTTTCGCCGTTAGGCTTTCTGAGCGGAAGGAGGCAAAATCCATTGAGAAGGACGCTGGCCGGCGCCCTGTTTTCGACCCCGCTCCTCGGCAACCTTATAGGCGGGAGGAGCGTTAAACGCGATTTGCTTCGCAGCGCCCTGCTGGGTTTAGGCGCCGGAGTGGGATCGCTGGCGATGCCACAACAAAGGGGCCTCTGGAAGACGCGCAGGGGGAACGCCAGATCAGGTCTGACAACCGTCGGGCGGCTTCTGGCCGGCGGTCTCGTGGCCGCCGCGGCGTCACGACTGCTCAACAGAACATTGCGAGATCGGAACGCCAACGAACCGCATACTCACGAATCGCGCGCTCACGGTCGCCAAACTCACGAGCAGCCTGGCATTTGACTGTGATTCGTCATTAGTCATTCGCTATTGACCGGCCCAACTTTCCAAGGCGAATGACTAATGACGATTGACCAATGACCAATGACCAGCAGTTGTGTCCCGCCGCCCAAATCTGTATATTCATCCCTGTCTCTCCACTGATCGGTCTCTGCGCGCGTTAAGTTTACCGCCCTGCGCCGGGACAACATCCAATTCCTACGTTGAAGCGTAAATGAAAGGCGACGACAGAAGATATTTTCCTGTCTCACATTTTCCTGCTGACAAGACTTATGAAATCTGACATTGAGCGATACATTTCCGTCTCCGCCAAAATTGACACTTCAGATATTGACTGGAACCAGGCCAGAGAGGCCGGGCTGACCGACGATGAGAAATTCCTTCTCACATATTTCTCGGATGTTGAAAGTCAGACGATCCGCTATTTGAAGACGCTTCTTCAGATGAAAATCGCGTTCACTCCTTCGGTCTCGGCGTTTCTCACGACCTGGAGCTACGAAGAATTCTT
The DNA here is from genome assembly GCA_035714085.1 of Blastocatellia bacterium. GTDB lineage: Bacteria > Acidobacteriota > Blastocatellia > RBC074 > RBC074 > JAJVID01. The sequence goes on along the minus strand of DASTMP010000300.1, from coordinate 38,606 downwards.
TCACGGTTACGAGCTAGGCAGGCTGATGGCCATTTGCGGCAGCCCTCTCGAAGAGGACCGCGTCGAGAGCATGACGCGCAAGGCCCGCTTCAACGAATGGCTCGAAGCGGTGTTCGCTCCTTTGTTATCACGCATCTTCTCGAATCAGTTCCCCGCGGTCTATCTCTCCTTCGGCGCGATCCAGGAGATGACGACTCTACGCGGATACGAACACCTCTACCGATTCACTCAAAATCCGGTTCTCAAAATTCTCAGCGAGCGGATCGCCAAACAGGAGCGCAGACATTTCGCCTGGTATTTCAATCACGCGCGCGAATTGTTGCTGGAATCGAGCGGCGCGCGATTTCTGGCGAGAAAGCTGCTCGAATTCAACTGGGTTCCGGTCGGGGCAGGAATCAAAAGCCCTGAAGAAGTCAAAAGACTTTTCTTGACTCTGTTCCCGCGCGAAGCGGCGCGCGAGTTCGTGCGCGAGATAGATTCAAAGATGGGAACTCTGCCCGGCCTTGAAGGCATCAGACTGATGGAGCCTTATTTCGAGAGGGCGGGCGCCCTCTGACGAGAAGATCGAGGATCGAAGATCGAATATCGCGAACGCCATATTTCGATCTTCGATCTTCTATCTTCTATTCTAAAACGCATCAGCCAATGATGATGCGGCGTAGCGCTCCTCGGTGTCGGCGGGCACGATTATCCGCGCGCCATCAGGCGCGTAAGAGCGCGTCGCGTCGCCCGGCAGGAAAAACCCTCCACCGAAAATCTTTTGGATTTTGGATTCCGTTACCCGATAGACAGTCTGCGGCTTGTCGACGCGGATGTAGATCTCGCTGATGCGCCCCAGCAGATCGCCGTCCTCGGTCACGACGTTCGAGCCGATCATCTCATCGAGCGCCCTGGCGCCGCCCGCCATCTCGCTGGCCCGGTTGCCCGCATGCTCGAAAGATTCCCAGGAAGTCATGACAGCGTCCTGCCCGATGATGATGTCGCCTATCCGCAACCGCAACTCATCGTTGTCGAGCGTGCGCACGACAACCCCCATCACACGGCCTTCAGTCGGCTGAATGATCGCGTCGCGTATCTCCCCCAGTTTCGCCCCCGTGTCCACCGCGAGCAGAGACATTCCGCGCAGATCCTTCGCCACATTCAACGTCCTTATCTCGATTACTCTTCTTGCTTCAGCCATCGCTCCTCCTAATGTTAGAGGATCGAGGATAGAAGATCGAAGATCGCATTTCCGTTCGATCCTCGATCTTCCATCCTCAATCTTCTATCCTCGATCCTCAATGTATTCTGGGCTGCTCGCGATCTGATCCCTGGTCAGGCTCACGAACATTATCGACTCGGTCCAACTGATCCTCTCGATAGACTGCGGTGAAATGAGAGTCTTCCGGCCAGAGAGCCAGCCGCCAGTCTTAATTACAATGAAGCGGATCGCCCAGTCTCGGTCGTCGATGACGAAATCGTCCACATAACCGATTTCGCCGTCGGCCGCCCCGATGTGGTACCCCTTTACTTCGTTGACGCTTCGCAGATGCTCGTCGTATGACTCCTCAGATTCGCGCTGCCTGGCGGTCGCCGCCGCCGCTATCTGTGACTCGACGGCGGGCGGCATGGCCAACGTCGCGGGAAACGCCGCGTCCCCCCACAAATAAGGGCCGCCCCAGTAATACGGGTATCCGTAGTAATCCATAAAGGCGGTTTCGTGCTGGCGCGAGACTGGCTTCTGCGTATCGATATCCGGGCTGTCTTTCACCTGATCTCTGGTCAGATTGACGAGAACCTGATTGTTCGCTTCACCCACCTTCTCGATTGAGATCGGCGAGACTAACACTTCGCGCCTGAAAAGCCACGCGCCGGTGTTGACGACCAAATACCGCACCGTCCACCTTTCATCATCGAAGTAAAAGTCGTCAACCTCTCCGATCGCGCCATCCCTGGCGATAATGGCCGCTCCTTTCAGGCTGTGCGCGTTTATCAACATCGACGCCCCACAATGAAAATCGTTTGAAATCGTTTTGAGTACCGCCTTCAGACGGTCCGCCTCGAAACATCAAGCGACTCCGATTGAAGGCGGGACTCAAAACATTAACCGAACATCGGCAGGACAGGTTGATAACCCGCCCTGCCGATGTTCACGGGGTCTGGAGACCGGTTGAGAATTTGGAACCCGACGGAACAGGCCAGTCGGCATTATTTATTTCGGTCTGTTCCGGCGCCATTTCTGGTGTCCCATTTTCTCCGGCTCTCCGGACGCCGGATGGGATACTTAATATCCGGGTTTGGGAGCCTCTCCGCCGCGGTAAGGTTTGGGTCGCAAACCTTACCGCAACGGAACAGGCGCTCATCTAACTACTTATAGATGACATTGCCATCAACCGGGCACGCAGGCGCAACGACCGGCGCCGGCTGTACGACCACCGGCTGCACAGGCTGCACCAACTGCACAGGCTGCGCGCACGTGGGCTGCGCGCAAACTGGCACCGGGCACGCCAGACTGATCGGCTGCTGGAAGCTCGCCGTAGTGCAGTACTGCCCCGCCAGCGTCTGCAGATCGCACGTCAGCGCGGTCCATGCCTCTGTCGCTTCCGGGCAGAGGCTGCAGGGATCCATGTAACGGCTTATGCAATTCGCGAGGGCGAGAACTTCCTGCACTTCCTGGGTAATGTCGCAGTTGTTGCAGTCACGTTTGTATTCCTTCTTCAAGCGATCGGTCGCTCTTTCGAACTCCTTCACGCTCTCGTAGTAGGAATCATCTATGCAATCCAGGCATCTGGCCGAACGTCTGAAGTACTTGCGGAGATCATCCGCATTACTCTCGATGCTCCTGACCAGCTCACACATATCAGCGCAACAAGTCGTAGTCTGCTGTGTACAAGTCTGTGGCTGCGCCACAGGTTGCACGACAAAGTCCTCGACAGTCTGCTTAATCACAGTAGGCTGCGTGCAAGTTGGCTCGACAGGCTGCTGTACCACGACAGGTTGCGCGACGGGCTGCACGGGACAGTCCGTTTGTGGACTCTGTCCGAACGCCATCAGCCCGAGGCCCGCAAAGACCGTAATCGCGAAACTTGTAATGGCATTCCTGATTTGTCTTTTCATAACCTCCTCCATGTTTCGAGTTCAAGTCAATTACCAAGGACTACGGCGCGTCAACGTGTCGGGCCGCGTTGCATGCGCAACTGCGCCAGCGCGAATGTTACCGGTCTTCTTACCACCAACTAACAATCGCGCTGTCCTCCGGCGGGTATGGCTGCAACGACGGCGCCACGATTAGACTCCGGGTTGCCTCCGGAAACCGTTATCTGCGAGCTTTAATATGATTAGTTTTGAAGGAGAGAAGGGATCTGAGGCAAGGGGACAGGGAGACAGGGAGACAAGAAGACGTGGAGAAGGAAATTCCTTTCCCCTTTTCTCCCCTTCTCCTTGTCCTCTACAGCTCCGCCAATATCTCATCCATTGTTGCGATGAGCAGATCGGCGTCGGTTTCGGAAAAAGGCATCGGAGGTCTGATCTTGATCACGTTGTGTAAAGGTCCGTCCGTTCCCAGCAAAATCCCCCTTTCCCGAAAACGGTTGGAGATGAATGAGGCTTCCTCAGCCGCAGGTTCGAGCGTTTCGCGGTCGCGCACGAGTTCCACGCCGAGAAACAACCCGGAGCCGCGCACGTCGCCGACGATCGCGTAGCGATCCGCCAACCGCCGCAAGCCTTCGAGCAGCCGCTCGCCCACGCGCAGCGCATGAGATTGCAGGCCCTCTTCGAGCGTCACGCCGAGCGTCGACAGCCCCGCGGCGCACGACACGGTGCAACCGCCGAATGTGCTGAAAAACTCCATGCCGTTGGCGAAAGACGCCGCGATCTCGGGAGTCGTGATCACCGCGCCGATCGGATGGCCGTTGCCGATCGGCTTGCCGAGCGCGACTATGTCGGGCGTGACTCCCTGCGATTCAAAAGCGTAAAAGCGCCTCCCGATCCGCCCGTATCCGGTCTGTATTTCATCGGCTATGCAGACGCCGCCGCTGCGGCGGACAGCGTCGTAGACCTCCGCCAGATAGCCTTCTGGAAAGAATATCTGACCGCCGACGCTCGGGCAGGTTTCGGCGATGAACCCGGCAAGACCGACTCCGCCCTCGCGCAACCGTTCAATGATCTCGATCACGCGCCGCGCGTATTTCACGCCGGCTTGCGGATCGTCGCGCCTGTGTGGGCCGCGATAGACGTCGGGGATCGGCGCGGTATGAACCCAGGCGGGCGCGCCGGTTCCGCCCGGTCCGCCGTGTTTGTACGGGCTGAGATCGATCATCGCGCCGGTGTGGCCGTGGTACGCGGCTTCGAGCGCGATCATATCGCGCCGCCCGGTGCGCGCGCGCGCCAGCCTCAAGGCCAACTCATTCGCTTCGCTGCCGGAGTTGACGAAGAAGCACACGCTCAAATTTTCGGGCAATGTGGCGCACAACGCGGCGGCGTATTGGTTGATCAGATCGTGAAGGTACCGCGTGTTGGTGTTGAGCGTGGCCATCTGGCGGCGGGTGGCCTCCACGACGCGCGGATGACAATGGCCCACGTGCGGCACGTTGTTGTAAGCGTCCAGATAGCGGCGGCCTTCATCATCGAAGAGATACTGCATCCACCCGCGAACGATCTTGACCGGCTCTCTGTATGCGACGCTCAGGTTCCTGCCGAGACGCCTATGACGCGCCGCCTGCGTTTCAGCCTTGTTCGGCTCTCGCGCCGGAAAACGATCTTCGGGTATGCCGAGAATCAGATTCGGATCAGGCGAAAAGTCGCGCCAAACGCCGCGCTGGCTCGCGCGGCAGACGCCGGGGAAATCGCAATCGAAGTCAAGGAGATCAGTGATGATCTGGAAATGCAGATGCGGCGTCCATCCGCCGTTTTCGCTGGGCGAGCCGAGGCTGGCGATCTTCTCGCCTTTCGCCACCCATTTGCCTACAGTCAGACCTTCGAGCGATTCCGCGCTCAGATGACCATAGAGCGTGTGGAACTTGTGGCCGCCCGGCGTCTGATGTTTCAGGATGATCACATGACCATAATCGAGCGGCGCGGGGTTGTACGCGAACGCATGCGCCTCGCCTGCGATCGGCGCGAAGACCGGCGCGCCCGCCTCGGTGAAAAGATCGATGCCCAGATGAATCGCGCGTCGCTCATCGCTCAAAGCGGCGCCGGAGGCGAACAGCGGCGAGCTATAAAGCATCCGCGCCTCGTCGTAGCGCCCGACGCCGATCTCGACGCCCGCCTCGGCCATTGCGCCGAAGATGCGTTCGGTCAATCTCGGCTCTGTGTTCTCGCGCTCGTCGCCGCTGACCAACAAACTACTGACGCTCAAATCCAGGACGAGACAAGGCGCGACGCGCGGATCATCACGCAAAACCGAGGCGAACGTCCGCGCATTGGCGCGCAACCATTCGACCACGGGCTCGGCGTTCGGCGCCGGCGGCAATCCACAAGCGTGGCGAAAGACCGCGTTGGCGAAGCGCGGGTGGATTTGCGCGAGTTTCGGGAGCGCGTCACGAATGGGTCGCTGGCTGATTGAGAGGTAATCGTCATTGGGCCGCTGCCGTAGCTGATGCGCGCCAATGCAAACGCTCATGCATAGCCGCAGGCGCGCGAGGCCGAAAAGGGCGGCCAGCTCATCTTCAGTGAGCGCGTATTCGGCATGGTACCCCTTGACGATTTCAACCGCGGCGGCCAGAGGGTCCGGTTTGTTCAAAATGGCGTAAGCGATTGCGACCGCGAGATCGGCCACGGTGGAGCTGTATATCATATCGCCGAAATCGATCAATCCAGCGACACTCCGGCCGGCGACAATCACGTTGTAATCATTCGCGTCGTTGTGAATCGCGCCCTTGCGAAGCTTCGGCAATATCGGCGCGACATCGCGCTCGAACTCGGCGGCGAATTTGCGGACGAGCCTCCGAGTCTCCGCGTCCATGATCAGCGACTCATATTCGCGAACCACATTCAGACCGTTAGCCAGGTCCCAGTGAAAATCGCGGTGAATGGCCTGATGATCGAAATCCGCGAGCGCGCGATCGATCTGGCCGACGCGCCGTCCGAGATCGCGCAACAGCTCAGGTGAATGACGTTTCAGATCGCCGAGAGGAACGCCGGGCAGCCAATCGATCATCCATACGAAATGTCTCATCCCGGACGCCGATCGAATTTCGGTCAAAAGATCGCCGGATTGGGTTGGCGCGATACGCCGGCGACAAGGCGCGCGCTCGGCGACGCGCGCCATCGCCTGTTGCTGCGCGTCGATAAGCGCGCGGTCTTCCAGCGCATTCGCGATCTTGAGAACATATTTCTCATCGGACCGATCCTGCAATAGAAAGTTCTGATCGCGCTCGCTCGGCAGAGCGGACGCCGCCGCGTCGAGGCCATAAAGATCGCGCGCGAGCGCCCTCGCCTCTTCTAGACTGAAATTCGGAGAATGCTCGAGTAATGACATGGCCGCCAGTATAAGGGCTTCAGCCACGAATAAACACGAACAGACACAAACGAGAGTCGCAAGGGTCGAAAACAGACGAACCAAAGTCGAGAAAAATATTTGCGCTCATTTGTATTCATTCGTGGCTGAAGCGCTTTATGGGCGATTGTCGCTGAAACGGAGTTCTCGGACTCTTATAACCGAGACGTCGGTGGGAACGCCGTTGTCAACAGCGACCTTGAGTAATACCTGGAAGTACTTCGGGAAGGCTCCGAGAGTCTGATGAAACCTTTTATTGAGATCTGTCAGATAGTTCTCGTCCGTTAAATATTCCACCGCCGCCTGAGTCCCCTCGCTGCGTGTGCCGGCCACTATCATAACCGTTTTTCTTTCGGATATTCCTGGCTTGACGGCGATGAGGGCATAGTCTTCTATCAGCTTCCCGGTCATCTCATCATATTTGGCGACGTATTCCCGTTCATCCCCCGGAAGAAGGTTTTGATCGCTGATGGACGCGGCGGGACCGGCGGTGAAGCACTCTCTTATTGGGGCGTTGCCCAACCATTCTTTAACCCAACCGCTGCCCAACAAAATGGCGTCGTGATTCTTGAGGTCTTCGTTGACCAGGCCGCGGCTCTGCTTGAGCGTGAGATTTTTACCTATCTTGCTGAACAGCCTTGCGATCCGATAGAGTCCGATGGTCTCGCCCAGACAGGCGTACTCGTCATATGCGAGCATAAGCTGAGGCGTCGGCGCGTTATTGAAAACGAGTCGCTCACGGCCGAGCATGTCGCCCATGACCTTAGCCTCCGCGTGACTCAAATCAACGCTCATTTTGGACAACGAAACCGGATCGGTCGGATGCCGGAACCGGTAGACTGATGGGTTTCCCAGGACGAGTAAGGCCGGGTTCTCATCTCTCAGAAAGGCTCCCCACACCGATTCAAATACGCCAGGCGCCTCTCTCGATTGAGCGCTCGCTTTGGATTGTAGGCGCAACTGCGTGTTGGAATAGGCGAGCGTCAGGGTGATTATCATCAGAGATATCACAAGCAGGTTGAGCAGAATTTTCGAATGTTTTTCGATGAAGGCCCCCGATCCCGGCGCGTCGGAGGCCCCCTTCGCCGGTTCAGAATCTTCCTGAGGCGCCGCGCGACGAATGAAACTGGGGGCATAGCTCCCGTGGGGAATCTCCAGGATGATCTCATCATCCTTTCCTTCCCCCTTGTAGTAAGCTTCGAGCCTCTTGCGCAACCCGTGCGCCCCGACTCGCACGATAGGGTCGAGGGCGGGGTTATAACTCTCATCCCGATCATAAAGCTCGCATCCGATCAAATACTCATTCAATTCGGACGCGCGCCCATTGAGGTAAGACTCACAGATCAATTGCAGAAATCTCTGCTTCGTCGGCGCGTTGACGAAATGCCTGCTGGAGAGAATACGGCGCATCGTCTCGCGCACCTCCGCTTTAGAGGCCGCCTGTGAGGCAGGTTGGCCTTCGACTGATTTTGTCTTCATAGTTTTCAAACACCCCTTTTGAAACGAGCGAACCTTGATACCCCAGACTTGAATTTGATCATTAATCGGCTAACCCGTTTCCCGTGACTATGAAAGTAGCCCAGAAGAACGGATGGCGCTTTTTGATGGACGATGTCTGGAGAAACGAAAGTTGTGCTTGGCGTAACGCCTGGCCGAAGGTCAGTTTCTTCACGCGATGCGCGATATGGAACTTCTCCATCAATCCAGCCGCGCTGTCGTCATCTATATCCCACAGACTCGCTACCACAGCCGGGACGCCCGCGACCAGGAACGCTTGCGCCAAACCGCCCAGCGCCTCGTTGCGCCTCTCGTCGCCGAGTCCAGTGCGGCAACTCGAGAGAACGACCAATCGCGTTCGCTCCGGCTTCAGGTTGTAGACCTCTTGGGCTTGCAGCGCGCCGTCGAAGGTGATTCCGTCGGCGTTTCTTCTCTGCGCGGCGGCCTCAGCGCCGATATGACTTTCTTCGGCCAGCACGATAGTGGAGAGCATTGAGGACTGCTTATTACTGAGCGCGTGCGTGGCCAGATGGACGATCTCATACTCGCCTATTTGGTTGACGAGCGCGCTTTCGGTAGCCTGCCTCCGGCTGAGAATCAGGCGATGTGGGTAGAGGGATTGGATTCGTTCAAGCTCTTCTTCAGAGGAAGGCAGGGCCTGGAGTTTAGGAAAACGTTCTTGATCGAAGCGGGGGTTGTCGATGCCTAAAAACGGCTCCGACTCGCTCCTCTGTTTGTGGAGGGAGATGTCGATGGCGCGCGCAAATACGCTCGCGCTCGGGTTGACGACGATTGTGAAATCCTCGACCAGGTAGCGCTTCGATTCCGGCGAGACCAGCGCCGCGAACGGCAAATCCTGCAACACGCCGTCCGGCGCGATGCAGAGCGTGAGGTTCCGATCGAGACTCTGGCCGATCGGCGCGATCAGAGACTGGTACAGATCGGACGCCTGGTGGTTGAGTTTTTCAAGTGGAGCGCGCGAGCGCAGCGCTTCGAGGTAAGCCGTCACCTTGTTCCGCAAATCATCCGCGCCGATATTGGAGCTCGCGGTGATTACCCGGTCGCGCGTGACGAGCCAGATCATCAACCGATCCTCGCCGACGACATATTGCGCGAGCTGGACGTTGGCGGGAAGGGCGCGCCGCGTCTGCTCCAGCGTGAGCGGGGTCGCGCTACCGGAGAGGGTCAGCCTGACCTGGTCGTCATTCACGGTCACATGGCGCGCGCCGGTCAAAGCATCGAGCAGGTCACGCCCTTTGGCGATCTCGGCGTAATTGTACGCCTGCGCCGAGTCGTTCTTGTTGAGAAACTGAAATCTGACCATCGCGCGATAGACCTTCTGGTGGCTGGCGAGAAAAGAGCAGCGGCTCTGCGCGTCGCTGATCTGCGCCCGCGTCTCCTCCGCGAGCCTGATGCTCTCCTTGAGCTGCTCTTCGGCTTCAGCATCCTGTCCGTTGGCCACATACGCCGCCGCCAGCCCCTGGCGAATGGACGAGAGGTAGAAGCGCTTATCCGCTCCGCCTATGCCCTCAAGAGCTTGCCGATAGGTGGCGATGGCTTCGTTGTACCTCTTTTGTTGCAGGTAGAAATCGCCAGACTTCGCGTACATTTCTATCTGCAACTGCAGGCGCGCCATCTGATCCGGGATCGCTTCCGCTCGCACGACCGCTTCTTTAAGGTAGCGCGCCGCTTCCCCCTGACGCCCCAGCATACCGTAGGTCAATCCGAGCCTCTGGGTCATAAAGGCTAAGAGCACCGGATTGCCGGATTGCTCACACATCCGCGCCGCTTCATGTTGATAAGGAAGCGCGATGGAGTACTTGCCATCGCGAAAAAGGATGTCACTCATTTCTTTGTAAGCCACAGCGGTCAGGATCGGCTTAATCCATGAGTCTCGCTGGAGTGAAATGGCATCGGAGAGCCACTTGACGGCTGCGTCATGATCGCCGAGGCGGTCATAGGCATGTCCGACAAATCTGGCGCCGCTGATCTCCGTTTCCGCGTCGCCCAACTCCCGCGCGATCTCGACCACTCGACGGCTGTGTTCGAGGTTGAGCGAGAGTCGCTGCTCCGCCCCTTCGCTGTTCGCCAGAGCGAGCAGCGCCCCGGCATGTATTTGCAGATGATTGCGACGTTTGCTCTCGCTGACGAGTTTGTTTCTGAGCGCGTCGAGTTCCGTGGACCCACCCTTCTGATTGTTGTAGCGGACGAGACCCAGAGCGGCCATCTCGGCGTGTGGATGATCTCCAATACGTTTGGCGAGGTTGCGGGCCTTCGCGTTGAGTTCAGAAGCCGCGCTAGTATTGCCACGCGCATGTTCCTGCGCAGCTTGTTGTAATGTCCCTTGAATGGTCCGCACATCCCTTTTAACCCTGAGGTCGCCGCGCGCCGCAAAATCTACCGCGTCTGCGACAAGGCGATCTCCCTTGATCTCGCCGATCAATCGACCAATTCGTTTGAGGCTCCGCAGGTCTTGATCGGCTTGCCCCTTCTCTCCGGCTATAGCCGCCGCCAGGTATTTATCGAAGAGTTGATCCATCGCGAGATTCCGCACCGGGACGAAATACCGGGACACCAATTCACGCATCCTGGCCTCGTCGCCGGCGGTCTCAGCCGTCCGAAATTCGGTTTGCACGGTTTGCTCGAGATTCTCCAGGCGCGTCGAGCGTTCCCGCAATTTATCGAGATGCTCACGCGCCTCTTCCGCCCATGCCGAAACGCCGTCGAGTGTGAGATATTGCTTCCAATCACTCTCCGCCTGTAGAAAGAGGTTCATTCGCTCGTAGCAGAGCGCGCGATTGAACCAGGCTTCGGGGATCCGGGGATCGGTCTCAATGGCTTTTGATGTATGCTCTACAGCTTTTTCCAAAAGGTCATGGCCTTCGCTCCCTTCCTTCAGGCTACGCTCGTAGTAGAGCGCGCCGAGATCGGCCAGGAGCATGGCGTCGCGCGGGCGCTCCTTCAAGGCCAGCAGAAATTGCCGCTCAGCCGGCTCCAACTCCCCCCGCAATATAAAAAGCCTCCCCAGGTTGTGACGGTCGGCCGCCCCTCGATAGGTGGTGACCTCCTGACTTAATTCCGACAACAGCGCGGCGCGCTGGCTCTCATCCACTCCACCAAGATCGGCGGAGCCGCGCGTCGTCACATATTGTTGGTGGGCAAAGCCGCCCGTCACACGCGCCTGGAGAACCCGAGCGTCGCGGTAGACTTCTCGCACACGCGCGAGCGTGCGTTCTTCCGGGGATTGATGCCAGAAGTAAAGGTAAGTGATCAAACTGCCGCCGAGTAACGTGGCGATGACCAGAGCAGGCGCCAAAATCGGACGGAAGCCCTGAAGCCCCTTCCACAAATTCGCCCAGGGAGAGACTCTTTGGCGATCCCATCCTTCCTGGCGTCTTACGATCTTGCGGGCCCGCGCAGCCGCCTGCTCTCCGATAGGCAATAGCGCCTCCAACTCGCGGCGCTCGTCTTCACGTTCATGCGCCGAAGAAACAATCATGTGAACCAGAGTGGCAAGCTGCGCACAGCAGGACTGACACGCTAAACAATGGTCCTCAACGACTTCTCTTTCCTCCGACGAACAAGCGCCGGTCAAATAAGCCACCATCATCCGCCTGGCGGGATGGACGTCAGGGTGATTCCCATTCCCATTCCCATTCCCATGCCCATTCACCGCTTCTCTCATCTTTTTGTCAGGATGTCCGCCAGAATAGCTTCCATTTCCATTAACTTGCTCTCTCATATTGCCTTGGATGCGACTTTAGATTTGGTTTGCGACCGCATGTACGGAAAAATGGCGTGGCTTCCGGCACGGCGCGAGGAGCGGTAGCGACCGGGCGCCATCGAAAGCGCCATTCTCAGCGAGGCGTCTGGTCGCTACCGCTCCAGGCGCCATACAGCTTGCCATCCCGTATACGCATTTGAAACTCGGTGAGGGTAGCGCAAATTGGGCGATTTGCGCTACCCCTGCCTAGTAATATTTGTCATTGGTCACTGCCGCCAGAGAATCGACAAACCTTAATCGGGTGTTGACTCCGGCGCACAAGACAATGACCAATGGCAAATATCAAAGGCGGCTGCGCGACACACGATCTTGCAGCCAAAAAACTCCGCGATGGGCGGAAAGGAGCGGAACATACGGGAAAGATAACGGCAGATGATACGGGGAGTTCTGCGTGTTCCGTCCTTTTCCGCGTGTTCCGCGTTTTCCGCTGAGCAACTACAACAAGATTAAAGACAGGGTTTTGTAGCCCGCCATCACAAGCGTGCTTGGCGAAACTACGCCCTTCACAACATAAAGACGCAAAACAACGCGTGGTTTGCCGATTTCGCTTATCCGAAAAGATATTTTTCTGTGGGCGTCCTCTTTAATGCAAAAACCGCCATCGAATAAAAGTGTCCGAATCCGTTTCACATAATCGTATGTATAGATGTAAAACAAAAGAATCCGTCTGCTTTCCCGGCGTCAGCGTTTGTTTCCCCCAAATAAACCAGCGCGACGGGCAGTCGCATTACTCAATCCGATCCTTCGAACCAGGATCAACCTTCCTTAGGAGAACGACAATGAACACTATTCGATTCAATTTTGACGACCTTTGCGCGTTTTTCAGCCGCTACTCTTCACGGCTGATGGTAGGCATGATCTCCACTGACGGCGAAGCGCCCGAACACGTCCACCAACCGCACATCATCATTAGTCGTAACGGAGTGGTCGAGCGGGAGTACCACACCTGGACCGAAATCAATGGCGACATCTGCCTGGAGGTGTTACCTGATGGCAAGCCGCTCAGCCGCTACGCGCCCCAATCGCTCAGTGATTGGCGTCGCCCATTCAGTATGGGGATCGACATCGAGAAGGATCTGCACCCAAAAGAGAAGTTGCAGGTCAATCCGAGTTTATGCCGCGCGCGGCTCTACTTCAGGAATGGTGAGCTTTACTCCACAGACCAGGTTAACAACGTGCGCTTCGCCGACATGAAGACCGGTAAAGTATGCGGTCATGCGCGCACGGAGGTGACGGTCAAAGCCGGTCTCGACGTTGAGATTCCCGAGAACGGATACGCCAGGCTGCGGTTCTTCAACGGGACCGAGGATTTCATCTTCCAGAGCGGGAGTGACTACGATGTGCGAATCACCAACCTTGCGGAAGCAATCACGGGCGATCACCTCCAATACTGCTACAACATCGTGCATCCTAAACCTGAGCGAATGTGGTACTTGACAAACGTAGAGAAACTGGGGCTGCCGGTTGCCGGGGTTAGCGGGGATATTACTTGCCCATATTTCCAGTTCAGCTCGGCGGTTTGGGAATGGCTCATGGGGTTGCATGGAGATACTGAATCCTGAGCTTTCCAAATGGATGATTGACAAGCAAGACACGCGAAGTAGGCAAAGAAAGTGTAATTCAAGTTGCGAGTTTATCACAGAGTTGGATATGCTTCGCGGGCATCATGATCTGTATTGAAGTTACCCAGAACGCGATGCATGTCAGCTAAGTGAAAATCGCGAAAGACTCCAAATAAGTTTTTCGGTATTTTGTCTACTTCGCGCGTCTTGCGGATGCGTGATCGACAAGCGAAACACAAGGAGTATGGCGAAAAAACGCGGATCGAGCTCTGAGTTTTCGCATGCTTCGAGATACTTCCAATCAATCGCTTCCGTTGTCTGTTTGTCCGCTTAATGTGTTTCGCGCTTTGCCTTTCTTGGGCAGCGTAAAAAAAATGGCTTCCCTGTTGGCCGGATAGCCTGAGACCACAGATCGACACAGATGCGGCGGATAGGACGGATCATCCACCCTGATCCGTCGTATCCACGCAAATCCGCGGCTTATTCCGGGAAGTCACATTTACGCGCCTTTAAAATCTTCTGGCGCCAACGGATTTTGTGGTGGCGGCATATAACGTTGATGTAACGTCTGCTAAATCATTGACAACACACAGCCGCATTTATGATGGGGCAAATTGAGCCGCGTGGAGGGGGGACAACTGTAAAGCCTTTGTTTTCAGTTTACCTTCGGACCAACAACAAATCCGTTAGCGCCAGAAAATCTTTACCACAGGAGATTGGCTAATGGGGACAATCTGGAAAGACTTTCGATACAGCCTGCGGGTAGTCCGCAGCAAGCCGATGTTTACAGCCATCATCGCGCTGAGCCTGGCCCTGGGGATCGGCGGAACCAGCGCAATCTTCAGTGTCATCAACGCGGTGACGCTGCGGCCTCTCCCTTACCGTGAGCCCGAGAGGCTGGTGATGGTACAATGGCAAAATCTCAAGTCCGGCGTCCGTGGCGATAGAGTTTCGCCCGACGTTTTCCATGCATGGAAGAAGAACAATCACATCTTTGAAGAGATGTCCACGTTCACCGTTTGGAATCCGCAAACGCTCAGTGGCGAGGGAGCGCCCGAGCAGGTTGACGTTCAACTGGTCTCCGCCAATTTCTTCCCGATGCTTGGAGCAAGGCCCGCGCTGGGCCGTTTCTTCTCGGAGAAAGAGGACATGCCGCAGGCCACCGGGAAAACAGATTCGCCGCACGGCGAGCGGGTCGTAATTTTGAGCTATGGACTGTGGCAGCGGCGGTTTGGCGGCGATCCGGGGATACTCGAAAAGACAATCCGCCTCGACGGCGTGAGCCACACCGTGATCGGGGTCATGCGGCCTGGCTTCCGGTTCAATGAACTATCAGCGGACGTGTGGCTCCCGTCCGGACTCGACCCGGCGAAGAGTTATACAGAGGCCGGCTTCGGAGTTTTCTGCTGGACGCTAGGGCGGCTCAAGGCGGGTGTGACGCCCGAACAGGCTCGGGAGGATCTGAAACCTGCTACCGGTGAGTTGCAGCAGAGGTTTCCGGTCGTAATTTCGGGCTACGCCCCGTATGTCGCGCCACTTTATAAACAGGCGATCGGAGACATCAGCCGGACGCTGTGGACTCTGCAAGGAGCGGTTCTGTTCGTTCTCCTGATCGCCTGCGCCAACGTCGCCAACCTCCGCCTGGCTCAGGCCGCATCAAGAGAGAAGGAGATCGCCGTCCGCTCCTCGCTGGGCGCGAGCCGTGGACGACTGATCCGGTTGCTGCTGACCGAAAATCTGGTACTGTCCGCGCTGGGCGGCGCCCTCGGCCTGCTGCTGGCCTTCTTGCTGGTCAAGCTGCTAGTCGCGCTCGGCCCCACGAACATCCCCCGCCTGGCGGAACTTGACGCATTGCCGTTGGACAGCCGGGTGCTCGGCTTCACGCTGGGCGTCTCGATGCTGGCCGGGATCATCTCGGGCCTCGCGCCAGCCTGGCACGCTACAAAACTCGACATCAACGAAATGCTCAAGGAAGGCGGGAAGGGGGTGATGAATGGCGCAAGGGCGAGCAGTTTGCGCGGCGTATTCATCGTCGCGGAGATGGCGCTGGCGCTGGCGCTGCTGGTCGGGGCCGGTCTGATGATCAGGAGTTTTTTGCGCCTGCAGGCGACCGATCCTGGCTTCAATCCGCAGAACATGCTGACGATGCGTGTGTTGCTGATTACAGACAAATACTTTCACAGGACCGAGGCCCAGATCCGTACCCATAGTTATGGAAGTGAAATAGCGGAGTTTCTCGGGCGGACGATCAAACAGGTAGAGTCCATTCCTGGAGTGCAACAGGCGAGCGCCACCAGCATTCTGCCCCTCAACAGGGGGGCGGGCATGGGCAACCCCATCATGCCAGCCTTGTTCGATAGCAATCCCGATGTGGACATAGCGAGCAGACCCAGAGTCGACTTTCGGATGGTCAACGCCAACTTTTTCAAGACGATGGGCATCCCGATTCTGAAGGGCAGAGATTTTACAGAACGTGAGATTGTCGAGCCTGACAGGGTGACCATCATCAATGAAACGATGGCCCGGCGTTTCTGGCCTAACGAAAGCCCGCTTGGGCGCCGTATCAAACTCAACCGGAATGAACCGTGGGATGAGATTATCGGCGTGGTGGGCGACGTCAAAACAACTGACCTCGACGGCGAAATCCAGCCGACCGTCTATTGGCCACGTAAATGTTGGGGTTACATTTACAGCGACATCGTGGCGCGCACGACCGTCGAACCGACGAGCGTGGCCCAGGCCGTCATGAGCAAGATCCACGAACTGGACCCGGACGTGGCGATAAGCGACGTCGGAACGATGGAAGATTTGGCCTGGCGCTCCATCGCTCGGCCACGCTTCAACACGCTGCTGCTCACCGTCCTGGCCGTAGTCGCGACGGCGCTGGCCGTCGTGGGGATTTACGGCGTGATGTCTTACGCGGTCTCGCAGCGCACGCGCGAGATCGGCATCCGCATGGCGCTGGGGGCGAATCCTGGCGACGTGTTCAAACTCGTCATCAAGCACGGAATGACGCTGACACTGATCGCCGTAGGCTTCGGATTGGCGCTGTCCTTCGCGTTGACTCATCTGCTTTCGGGGTGGCTGGGGTGGCTGTATCAAGTGAAGCCGACCGACCCGGTGACGTTCATCGGGGTCTCGCTTCTGCTGTCGGCGGTGGCGCTCCTGGCCTGTTACATCCCAGCGAGGCGCGCGACGAAACTCAATCCGATGGAAACGCTACGCCATGAGTGAGGATCGAGGATCGAGGATCGAAGATCGAGGATCGAAGATGAAGTATCGAGGATCGAAGATGGAGGATCGAATAACGACATTCGATGCGATCCTCGATCCTCGATCTTCGATCCTCGATCTCCGGCGGCTCGATGGCGCGCGGAGCCGCGACCGCAGCGTAATCGTCAGGCGGATCGTGGCGGCGTGTTCGGTCGAAGACCTCTGTCGCTTAGCCCCCGAGAGTCGCCATCTTTTGCGGGAGGCGTTGAGCCTGGGCTATGCGCCTGTGAAGGAGCGTGAGGCGCTCGATAAAATCCTGACGGCGGAATTGCTTGGGAAAATACCGGCCGCGGAACTGGCGGTTGGCGTGTATCAGCGAGTCATCGTCATCAAAGGCGCTAAAGATTTCGTCGGGAAGGCGCAATCGCATCTAGACCAGATCGCCAGCGTCCCGACGGGCGGACGCCTCCTGCGAAGCCTCGCATCGAGGGGGCTGACCATTACGCTAGTTCCGTCATCGAGGACGAACGAAGCGCGGCCCGACAACTATCGGGCGGCCGTCGCCCTGGGTAAGTCGCTCAGGTGGAGAGATGAATCGGGGAGAGAGAGGGCGATCCGCGGCGGCGGCGGCGGCTCGAACACGACCATAAAATACAACCCCGACCTCTCGACCATTGGATTCGCCGCAGCCTGGCAACGGCAGCCGCCCGCCATATGGCTCGCGCATGAACTGATTCATGCCGACGACGCCGCGCATGGTAGGATGGATCCGGAGATGATAGAAGGCGTCAGGAACTTCGAACGCCAGGCGATCGGACTTCCCCCCTATGAGATGAAGGAGTTCACCGAAAACAGGCTGAGAGCGGAGTGGAGCGACCCGCAACCGGCGCGCCCCATATATTGAATAATAAGCGCGTCAAAAATTTTGAGGCGCAGCCGTTTTCATTTTCCATTTGTCACTTGAGATATGAGATTGGTCATTGTCACGGAAATCGCCTAATGATCCTTAAGCATTGGGGGCATTGGCTGATCTGACCTCTGGCAATGACAAATGCCAAATCTCAAATGACAAATGGAAACCGTATCGCAGAACTTTCGCCTCCCTGCTTATTCAAAAGGATCAAGGCGCCCTTTCGACAAACATCGCTTCGCGAATCTTCTCTCTCATGTCAGCCAGGATATGAGAGACGCTCGACGGTCTGAGTTCGAAGAGTTCGATCTCAGCGATCTCCTGAGGCGTCAGGCCTTCGCGGAAATGTAGGAGGAAGATCAGGATGTTGCGTTTTCTGTTTCTCCCCTTGAAGGAGCTCTTCAAAATTCTGATCACATCGTTTTCAGCCAGCTCATCCGTATAGTGGCTGATCATCTTTTCCCGCCGGCTGCGGAATTCTTCCAGAATAAGAGCTTTATCGAGCGATTCGGTCCGCGCGCGACGTTTGAGGGAACGTTGACGGCGCAAGTGATCGATTGTCACGCTGGTTGCGATATGCATCAGGTAGACCTCGGCCTCGAATTCCGATGCGCCGCGGAAGCGCTGGAGGGCCGCGCATTTATCCTTGAGAATCTTGAGGTAGATTTCTTGAAGGAGATCGGAGACGACTTCCAAAGTGGGAGGGCCATCGACGCTGAACCGCCGATAGGTTTGATAAACGCTGTTTGTCAAGCACGGATTGAACCGCTGGACAAACTCCTCCCAATACCGGTCGTCATCAAAATATGACGCGCAGCAGCCGAACAGCTTACCGCTGGGAAGAGCTTTCAACTCGGCCTGGGTCATGACTATATCGCCACCCCTGTAAATGTGTGGAAGCCGACACAATCACACCTCCGATGAGGGTGATAGGCGCAGGGTCGAGAAATGTATCGATAATCCTTACCGGCGGCGCCTACATATGCGCTTCGAGTTTGTGTTGCTAATCGATGGCGAATAATATGCGCCGGCGCCTGACAAATCAAGGTTTGTGAGTACAGGACTGATGGCAATCGAAGAAATGGTAAGTTTTATGTGGAAACGCCGCGACACGCGAAAATCGCCTCAACACGTGGAGTAGCGACAGAAATATTCCATGTGTTGCGGCTCATTCCGCGTGTCGCGGCCTTTCCCCCTCGTTCTATAAGAGCTTCGCTCTCCCTGCTATTGTGAGCTAACTGTGGCCCAGGTGGTGGAGTGGCCCGCGCTGGAACCGCTGGGACAATTGGAGAACTTATCTCCTTGTTTGAAAAACACGACGACCGTAGGATGTGTGCTGCACTTGTACGGCGCGGTGGTTGAACAGGTGGTCCCTGTTTGACCGCTTGATGTGACCGGGGTTTGCGTTTGATTGTCAGTCATAATCATTTCTCCTTAAGGTTAGAAAGTATCTTCCCACAGCGGTGATTGAATCATCAGCGCTAACGAAGTCATGTCGATATAGTTGTGATAAAGCCGCAGCCATAGAGGAAAAACCAGAGTGATCAATTCGAAAGTGGCATCGGGCGCCAATCCGCGGGAAACATTCCGTCTGTGACGTGCAAATTCTTGTTCTTTTTCCTCATCCCCCTGATGTATTCCAGCATCTGTTGAGGGGAATTCTGCGCTGTCGCCGCGCCGGCGGTCTTATCCAGTTTGAGCTTTTCGTCGCACAGGTTGAGATTCTCGGCGGCGCTCTTCAAAAATTCCATGCCATTTAGGTAAGGGTCACCATGTGGCAGCTTCGCTGTCCGCGCATATTCTGCCCAGGTCTCGAACACCTTATGCGCTCTCTCGAACTCCGCCTCGGTCAGTTCGAGACGCAACATCACGTCCGATTCCTTGTCGCTCTCAGTTTCGAACTCGTGATAAAGCAGGTCGGGGATCGGGCCGAAGACCGGCGCCGCCCCGCCACCATTCTCCGTCCGCAAGCCGAGCGCTTCGATTTTAGTGTCGCGCCCGTCCAGCGTGGTCCACATCGCGAACGCCGACTGGGCGGGGCCGCCGCGGGCGGCGAAGGTAAGGAAGTACCGATGCGTCTGCGCCCTGACCCATCGAGTTAGACCATGCGTTTCCGGATTTTCCGTGACTAAGTTATCGTCGTCATACTCGACCACCCGCAGTGAGGTTTTACCCGCAGGGAAGGCGTCATTCCCGCGCTCCGTTATGAATTCGACTCGCCTGGGCGCCGAGGGCTTGTCCAACACATACTTCAGCTCGGCAACCACCTCGTACTCTCTAGGCAAGGCGTCGGCGGAATGACTTACAACCCTCACCCACCCTTCCGTCGAGAAGCTATAAAAAAGGGAGTCCGTTTCAGTCCTTCCTTCGACTTTCCACATGCCGGCAATGCTGAAGGGACAGGACTTCCCCGCGGCCGATTGACCGAGCGCGACATTTTCGGCCCGGAGCGTAAAAATGAAAGTGAGCGCACAGAGAAAGACAGCTCGTTTCATCGGTATGTCCTCCCTCACTTTCCCGCCGCCGCGCTCCTGTATTCCTGAAACTTATCATCTCGAAGGTGTAGCGATTCGTTGAGTCGCCGCATCTCCTTGAAATACAGGAACGGGACCCGCGAAGACGGGTTATCATCGGAGATTTTGTCATCAACGCCCCAGTCGAGATTGTATAGCTTGATCTTTTCTCCGCATTTATCGAGGCTCTCAGTAACCTGCTTCACGAGCAGGATGTTGTCCATGGCAACATTAGGGTACAACATTGCGCCTTCCCTGGCCCGTCTCTCCCACGTCTGCAGCACCTTCAGGCACCTTTCGTATTGCGCCGACGTAATTTCAAGACGCAGCATCACGTCGGAGGCGGCGCGCGGCTCCTTCATAAACTCCTGATAGATTTCCTCCGGGACGGGCCCGAACAGGCGTCTACCCTGGATAAAGTATATGCCGATCGCATCAATCTGAGTCCGTCCCCCGTCCAGATTGATCAGCATCGGGAACGCCGGCCCGCTATTGTCATAGGAGATTCCACTTCGACCGGCGAGAACGAGAAAATGGCGGTGAGGCGCCACATCGGGCTCGCATCCCTTCTGGCCGAATGCTGTCAGGGGCGCCGCCAGGCATAAAGAAATCATCGAAAAGAAAAACGTCCGTCGATTCATGAGCCCACTCCTTTTGAGGATCGTAGATTGAAGATCGAAGATCGAAGATCGAGGATCGAGGATCGAGGATCGAGGATCGAGGATCGAGGATGTGTCTTCTATCCTCTATCCTCGATCTTCTATCCTCTATTCTCGATCTACTTCAGGTCGTCTTGCGATAGCCGTATTGCTTGACTTCCTTGTTGATCCTTTCCTGGGTGGCTTTGTTCTCCTCCATCCTCTGTTCGAGTGACTTGGGCGGGTTGGCCCAGGAGATGTGCTCCAGGATCGTAAACATGCTGGCCTCAGGAGAGACGTTGGTCCAGCAATTGGTCGCGTCGTTGATGATCCGCAGCATCCCCGCATGCAGATCGAGGTCAAGGTCGAATTTGATGTGCTCCCACCGGTAGAGCCTGAAACGAATCGTCTCGATGTCGTAAGGATCGCCGGTCAGGAAGAGCCAGCCCGGCAAGCCGGCGGCGCCGTGCATCTCGGCGAACATCTTGAGCGCCGCCGGATCGTCCTGTTCCGGCTTCAAGCTGATCGAATATATGAAGATGTCCTTCCCCATTCGATCTTTGAGGGCCTTGTGAACTTTGACCAGCTTGGAGGTGATTAAGGGACAGGCGCCTTCGCATTTTGCGTACATCTCGTTGATGATCACCTGCCGGCCCTTGATCAGGTCGTCATAGAACCTGACCTCCTTGTTTTCGTGAGTGCGGAGCAAGGCGTTGGTGAAATGACTCGCTCCAAGTGACGCCGGGTGCGGCGTGAAAGTCGACTTCCCCGAGGACGAGTTGTCGCTCGCGAAGTTGGCGAACAGGTTTCTTCTGTTCATCAGCCTACCCTCTCCTTTCTGGATTTCGGCAATCCGTCTTCAACCGAGACGCCAGCATCTCTTCGTTGTTGAGCGATCTGTTCCCTCTTTTGGCGTAACTCGGCGATGCTATCGACAACGTCCCACCGCACAACCATGAAGTTATCCTCGTGGTTCATGTTGTGGCAATGGATCATGTATCGCCCGACCCAGTCTCTGAATTTCAGCCTGATCTTGAGCGTATTCTGTCCCGGCAGCGGATAGACATCACGGCGCGCGTTCATGGAGTCTTCGTCGGGATTGAGACCGACGCCCTGCACCTGCTGCAAATTGACCGGCACATTCAAATCGGGTTGATTCACCGGGTCGGGTCTGGTCGTCCGCTCCAATATCCGTCCTTCTTCGAGGTGAATGTGGACTGGATGGACCCAATTGCCCGCAAGGACGTTGTTCCTCAAATTCCACTCTTCAGTGGTTCCCTTGAGGATTACGTGATCCACTCTATTCGCGTCGAATGGCAGACCATTGATATGGAACTGCCCGTTATCTAGCGTGAAGCGCCACTCGAAGACCGTGTCAACAGGATCCGGAATGGGCGGCAGTTCGACCAGCGTGCTCGGAATCGGCGGCGTGTCCGGAATAATGGGGTTCGAAACGACGTCGAACCGCATCACGACGTTTCCAATCGGAGTTCCAGGCGCCGGGTCGGGCGTCGCAACGCCGACATTTTGCAAAGCGGCCTCCCGCAAATAGATCGAAGAGCCGACCGGGACCTGGGCGAAGTCAACAATCAAATCATAACGCTGGGACACATGTATCTGGAGTTCGCCAGTGGGAATAGCCGTGGTACTACCTGAAATATCCCACGGCTCGTGCAGGAAATTGGCGTCCACGGCGACGACCGTCCATTTCGCCTGTGTCCCGTCGGGTTTGACGAGTTTCAGATTCCAGGTCTTGGCAACCCCGGTGTTCAGTATCCTGAGGCGGTATTTGCGCCTCATGACGCTGAATTTCGGCAGGATCTTGCCGTTGACCACCCATTTATCTCCGGCGGGAGGAGCGCTTCCCACCACCTGGAACAACTCGTTGCGCCCGTTGGCGGCAGGACAGAACCTCTTGTCGGTGAGTATCAGAGGGATGTCGGTAAGGCCGTAGTAGCACGGCAGCCGCAGCGAGCCTGGCGTAGCGAACTCGTGCCCCGGATCCGTCTTATCGTAGACGAGATACATGCCGTTGAGACCCAGGTAGTTGTTGTTCGATGTGAAAGCGGCCCGGTGGTCGTGATACCAGAAAGTATGCATGGCTTCGCGCGGATCGCCGATTCCCCCGAAGGCGTCAATGCCGGCGTAAGCGTTGGCGTAATGGTTGTCCTTGAAGAGCCCGGTCCCGAAGAAATCGCCGGCGAAACCGTCGCTCTCCGACCCCGTATGCCCGTTGTGTAGATGGACCGTGGTCTCGTTCCTGCCAAAGCTGGTGGTAACCGCAGGCATATTGTTCTTGAAACGGACTAGTGTCGGGATGCCATAGGCGGTGAGAAGCGTCGGAGCCGGATATTTGCCGTTGAACCCCCAGATGTACGACGGCAGCAGGTCCCTGTGAAATGTCTGGGTCGACGCCCTGGCCTCATTGTAGTACTGCAAGAAAGCCGGGAACTGCTCCCAACGTTGATGGTCAGCCCTGGGCGCCTCGCCGTGGGCTATGTTGGCAGCCTTGGTCGGCGTGGGGAATAGTATCGTCGGTACTCCCAGAGATGGAATCGGAAGGTTGTCGACAAAGGGCGTGGTCGGCGGACTGGCCGGCGGGGTTGTTCCACACAGCACCGGTTCCGCCGGTGGCGTAATGACGGCGTTGGATGCGTATGCCTTCCGCGATGTCAACACGGTCGGACCCAAAATGGTCGCGGCTCCCGCCGCCCCCCCCATTTTGAGCATATCCCTTCGGCTAACGCCTGAGCTCTCTTTCCTGGTCTTTTTGCGTTTTTTTGCCATTTGAGTTCTCCTTGGGTGTAGTTATGCCTCAAACCTCCGATCCCGTAATGTGATGCGTCCACACTCAGGCAGAGGTATATCGGCCACATGCATGTAAGATGTGCGTGGTTGCCGGTAATGTTCAGGTACTTCGATTCAGACCGGGCGCTTCATCAAAGGGGCAGCAACGATGGTCAGTATTGATATGTCAGTCTGCGCGAAGCGCCCTTGTGCGCCTCTGTTAATTAGTGAGGATCTGCCGACAGTCATCACTGATATGTCAGTTTGTGTGAAGCGTGGTTCTTAATTATCCTCCTGACAGGCGGCCAAGCTATCAGCGAGGAATGGGACAATACAATACAGATACGGTTACAAAACTGTTACGATCAGGGGCGGGAATGTAGGCAAGGCAAAAAATGGGGCGAATTTGGCAGGTCGATTAACTGTTACGTAACCTGTTAACGAGTGGCGCCGATGTCCCGTCTGTACTGCATCCCGTCAAACTGGATTTTGCCAACCGCCTCATACGCAAGCGATGTGGCCTCTTCCAACGTTGTGGCGCGGGCGGTTACTCCCAATACGCGACCGCCGGCGGTCTCTATCTCTCCGTTGGCGTTCAGCTTCGTTCCGGCATGGAAGACCACGACGCCGTCCAACCGCTCCGCTTCGTCAATCCCGGTGATCGTTTTGCCCGCGGAGTAATTTCCCGGATAACCAGCCGAAGCCATCACCACGCAGGTCGCCGTCTCGTCACTCCAGAGCGGCCTGAGCGCCAAACTCGGCTGCGTGTTCGACAACCCTCCTTGCGCCACGGCCAGAGCTATTTCTGCGAAATCGCCGTCGAATCGCCGCAGGATGGCCTGGGTCTCAGGGTCGCCGAAGCGCACGTTGTATTCGAGCGCCTTCGGGCCGTCGGCGGTGATCATCAGACCGCAATACAGCGCGCCGCGGAACGGGAAACCCTCGGCGCGCGCGGCGTCCAGCGTCGGCTCGACGACCTCGCTGACGATACGTCTTTCGAGTCGCGCGTCGAGCAATCCCGGCGTCGAGAAGGCGCCCATCCCGCCGGTGTTCGGCCCGCGGTCGTCGTCGAACGCGCGCTTATGATCCCGCGCGACTGGCATCGGCGCGTAATCCTTCCCGTCACTGAAGACGAGGTATGACAGTTCGCGCCCGGCCAGACACTCCTCGATCACGAGCCTCGCGCCCGCCTCGCCCAGCTTGCGCGAGATGAGCAGATCCTCGATCGCCCGTCGCGCCTGCGCCTCGTCATCGGCGATGATCACGCCCTTCCCCGCCGCCAGACCTTCAGCTTTCACCACGACCGGAAAACCGAAATAGCCCCCAGTAACGGCCTTTATCGCGTCTTCCGCGTTGTCCGTGACGCGGTGGCGCGCGGTCGGAATGTTATGGCGCTTCATAAACTCTTTGGCGAAGACCTTGCTGCCTTCGAGCCTCGCCGCGGCCCGCGACGGCCCGAAGACCGCGACGCCGCGCCCGTCGAGCGCGTCGGCCAAACCGTCGACCAGAGGCTGTTCGGGGCCGACGACGACCAGATCGATCTTTTCGCGCGCGGCGAATTCGGCGATTGCATTTATGTCGCCCACGCTCACGCCAGCAGGCATCGTCCGTTTCAGGATGCCCGCGTTGGCGGTCGCGGAATAGATTTGTTTGACGAGCGGACTGCGAGCCAATGACCAGACCAACGCATGCTCACGCCCGCCCGAACCAATCACGAAAACTTTCATAATTCAGACACTTTCGAGGATTGCGGATCAAGGTATAGAGGGTCGAGGATAGAAGATAGAACGACGATATTCAATGTGATCTTAGATCCTCAATCATCGGTCCTCTTGACAGTTTGCGTGGCTGAAAGTTAAGGTTGTGGATCGCTTCATATCCGCCGTTGTCCACATGGCGTCCCAACAGACTCAACAAGTCTAATCAGGCGAAGGTCGGGTGGAGCGTTCAATCGTACTCATTGAAAGGCAGGTGAAAAGCAATTGGCAGAAATCAAACTCGGCGATAACGAGACGCTGGAGAGCGCGCTCCGCCGGTTCAAACGCAAAGTGCAACAGGAAGACATTATCCGCGAAGTCAAACGGCACGCCTTCTATGTTCCACCCGGAGAAAAGCGCCGCCTGAAATCGGCGCTGGCCCGTAAGCGCAATCGCAAAAAATACCGTCGCCTGCCTGAATAATCCCAAACAACGAAACCTGTAGGCGAGGCTCCGGCCTCAACAACGGTTGCGGAATGACGCCATCCGCAGCCGTTGCTTTTAATGCGACATGACAATGGAAAATTCTCTTCCTTCCTAATTTCGAGATTTACTGACAGTTGAGGAGACGCGCGCACCCTCACGGTCGGGCAAGCGGCTACTTCATCACTCGCCCAATAACTACAATATCAGCCGTGCGATGTTGCCAAAAAGCGACAAGCCCCTATTGAGCGTCGATCCCCACCCATCAGATGTCTTTGCTTACAAAGCACTTACCAGCCGTCCGGAGCGCTCCATCGAAAATGGCTTGCAGATTGCTTTCCGCATCGAATCAGCGCCGCGAGCTGTAGCTAGCGTCGCTCAATTAATAATGCCCCCTCACTACAGCTAGCGGCGCTGGTCCATCCGCGCAGTTTTGAAAGGGATCTCCTGCTTGAGCAAACAGACGACGATTGGCGCCGATTTCGGCGCAAGTGGAACAGGGCTTCATTACAACTCCCCGGTGAACGTCAAGGTGAAGCCTGCCCCGGCCTATACCGGCTACGTATTCCGCCGCCTCGACCTGAACGACTTCGAAATTCCGGCCTCGCCTGAGCACGTCGCGCACGTCAGTTACGCCACGACATTGATGAAATCGGGTGTGATGATCGCCACGGTCGAACACCTGCTCTCGGCGCTGATGGGATGCGGCGTGGACAACGCTATAATTGAGATGGATTCGGTGGAGGCGCCTATCCTGGACGGAAGCAGCGGCCCGTGGGTCGGCCTGATCGAACGGGTTGGCGTGGTCGAGTTACACGCCCCGCGCGCCTACCTGCGCGCGCTCAAACGGGTCGAGGTCAAAGAGAAGGATCGCGTCATGTCAATCGAACCAGCCGATGAATTCCGCGTCACCTGCCTGATCGACTTCAACCACCCGATGATCGGCGAGCAGCGGTGCGAGATCAGCATTCGCCCCAAGAATTATTCAAAAGAGATCGCCCCCGCCAGAACCTTCGGCTTCGTCGAGGAACTCGAAGCGCTGCGACAGAGCGGGCTGGCGCGCGGAGGCTCGCTCGAAAACGCGATCGCGCTGACGCGCGACGGCATGCTCAATCCGGAGCCGCTGCGGTTCGAGGACGAGTTCGTGCGTCACAAGATTCTGGACATCATCGGCGACCTTGCGCTCGCTGGGATGCCCGTGCTGGGTCATGTGCGCGCGTCGCGCTCTGGACACGGGCTGCATACGATGCTGCTCTCGACTTTGCTGCGTGACAGAGCAGCATGGGAGGTAGTGAAGGGCGCTGAGAACCATCAATAATCGCGTATGAATCCCGAGCCCTTAAACAAATCGCTTCATTACCGATAATCTTTCTTCTGATCCTTGGAGGCCATTATTTATCAGGACTCATTCCCGCCGTCGCCGAAAGCCCGGCATATACCAAGGAAGGAACGGAGCTGATAACAAAGTTCATTGGCCTCCATATATGGATACCATATTTTCTGTTGTCGAAAAGAGTCGCGAAGACATTTGTGCGTTGAGCCTGCGGCCGGCGCAACATAAGCATGGCTAGGCGCCGCTTCGACACCCCAACTGGCGGCGAGCCTACTTCGCCCGAAAAACCGATGAAGTCAGCCGCGCAGGCAACAAAACCAAATCCTCGATCAAACATCCGATGATCGTCACCGCCGAGAGCAGTCCGAAAGAGGCTATCGGTTTGAAATTCGAGAAGAATAAGATTGCGAACGTAGCTGCCAGCGCGACGTTCGCGTAAATGATCGGGCGTCCTGACAACCGCATGCTTTCGAGTATCGCCCCGCGCAAGTCGGGATTTTCAGCCTGCGCGCGCCGGAAGCGCGCGATGAATTGCACGGCGTTGTCCACCGCCAAACCCAACACCACGCTGGCCACCAGACTCGTCGTCAGATTCAGCTCGACGCCGCGCCAGCCCATAAAGCCGAAGAAGAAGAGGATCGGGATCAGGTTGGGCACGAGCGCGGTGAACCCGACGCGCAGGGAGCCGAAGAGCGCCGAGAGCGTCAGATAGATCGTCACGAGCGCGATCGTCACGCTCCGCAATTGTTCGCCCGCGATCTGATCCGACGTGCGGTTGAGCATGACGAAGGTCCCCGTGGCGAAGACCTGGAAATCCGGCAACAGCTCACGCCCTCGCGCCTCGATCTCCCTGATCGCCGCGGCCATAGCCTGCGAACCTGAAAGGTTCGAGCGGACGAGTATCCGCGCGATTCGCCCGTCGGGGGTGAGAAACTGGCGCAACCGATCACGGTCGGAAAGCAGTTCGCCGATGACGCCCTCGTCGGAAGGCACGTCGTAATACCGCTCGTCGTTGTCGTGAAAAGCGCGGTTGACGTGCTTGACGAAATCCACAACCGAAAGGGCGCGATCGACGCCTTGCCCGTCGACGTTCTTCCGCGTCTCGGCGAACGCTTGAAGCTCGGCGATTCGCCGCAGGACCTCAGGCGTTTCAATCGCTCCGGCGTTCTTCCCTTCGACGATGATGTCGAAGTTGATCGCGCCCGAGAGACGCTTATTGATCTCGGCCAACCCGAGGCTCGTCTCGGAATTCGGCTTGGAGAAATGGAAGTAGTCTATATCGATCAGGATGCGGCTTGCGCCGATTGCGCTGAACACCACGAGGACTGCGGTCAGGATGTAGAGGGGGGTCTGGTTCGACGTGGCCCACCGCCCTAAGGCTTCGAGCAGTTTGACCATGCCGCCGGAAAGCCCGACGCGGAACCTGATCGCGCGCTCGCCCATCAGCGACAGCGCCGCCGGAATGAACGTCAGCGAAAGGATCATCGTGAACGCCGCGCCGATCGCGGAGTAGATGGCAGTGGACCGGACAGCCGGGATCTCCGTGAAGGCCAGCGACAGGAAACCCGCGATGATCGTTAAAGCCGAGACAATCACCGGAAGGCTGATGAACCTGAGCGCATCCTCAATCGGGGAGTGGGGAGTGGGGAGTGGGGAGTGGGGATCACTGACTAGCGGGTCGGAGCATTCCCCATTCCCCATTCCCCATTCCCTATTCCCTATTCTCTGTTGAGAGATTCCGATCTGATTGATGACGTGAACCATGTACGAGCAGCCGATCGCCACCATCAACGTCGGCAGCATCAGAGCCAGGATCGTGAAATGGCTTTCTAGCCAGGCCATCAGCCCCATCAGCCATAACAACCCGACGCCGATGGTCAGCATCAGCAGCGTGACAGCGACGAATGATCGAAAATAGAGCCAGAGCAGAAGCGAAATGAAGACCAGAGTCAACGGTAGAAAGAGTCGCAGGTCGCGCTTGACCGCTTCCGTCGAACGCCACTGCGCAAACGGGTCGCCCGCGAAATAGACCTTATCGAATCCGACGTTGCGCGCGAGATCATAAATCTGCTTGGTGATCACGTGGCGCGTCGACGTCGGTAGATCGGATTTGAGCAGGATGTTCAACGCCGCCGTACGGGAATCGGCCGAAACGAGGTTTCCCACGTAGAGTCTGTCGCCGGTCGCCAGCCGGCGGATTGCTTCGATTGCGGATTGCGGATCTGGCGACAGAGCGACAAGGCGACTGGGCGATGGGGCGACTGGGCGACTTAGAGTTACGCCGTTCTCTCCATCCTTCTGTCTCTCCATCCCCCGTCTCTCAGTCTCACTGTCGCCCTGTCCCCCAGTCGCCCTGTCCCCCAGTTGCCCCGTCGCCCCGTCGGGGAGTAGGCTCTCCGCCGAGACCACGCCGCCTGAGCTGCGCGCGTAAGGCGCGTTGACCAGACTTAAAACTTCAGCCACTCCCCTGGTCTTCGAGATCCGGTCATGCAACGCTCTCAACCGCGTTACGCCAGCGGGAGCGAACACATCGTCGCAAACCACGGCGACGACCAGGTAATCATCCGGGCCGAAGTTCCTGCGGGCGGTCTCGAAATCGGCCCTCGCTTGCCCTTCCCGCTCGACGAAGCCGAGCGGCGAGACGTCGAGCCTGACGCCGCGCCACAGGCCGCCGAAGGCGAAGAACGCGCTCAACACGATGACCATCGAGACAATCGCGCGCGGGCGACGGACGATGAAGGCGATGATTCGGTTCATTGTTGATCGAGTCTTTGAACCGCGTCACTGATGACGCTTTTCAGGCGCTCTTCGGTGAAGAGGCTGTCGGGGAGGCCGCGATCGTATTCGACCTTCCGCGTTTCGATCTTGACTTTGAGCTTCTGCTGAAGGTCATCAATCGCCAGCCGGGTGATCGTCTGACGGCTCTGAATCGGTTTGACCTCTTCCACTTTGACGAGCTTCAGCATCTCGTCGCGGTGATCGTAGAGTTCGAACCGCGCCGGGGCCTGGTCATTTTCGCGGAAAAACCCGACGATCCGAGGATACGCCATGTTGCGCCACGGCTTCTCCTTGAACTCGATCTTGATCAACGACTCTCCGTCAGATTTTACGCGCGCGCCCGCTCCATGATCGTATTGGCCGAGCTCCAATCCGAGCATATCCTGGACGGCGACTTTT
Organism: Blastocatellia bacterium; assembly: GCA_035714085.1. Classification (GTDB taxonomy): domain Bacteria; phylum Acidobacteriota; class Blastocatellia; order RBC074; family RBC074; genus JAJVID01. The sequence continues at coordinate 8,534 of DASTMP010000300.1, read as the reverse complement.
GCGTTGCGATAGCCGAGGCGTCTGTCGGAAGTGATTTTGGTTAGCTTCTTCAATCCGGCGAGATAAGAGAACGCCTCTGTCGGCTGATCCGGGCGTTCGAAGGCCAACAACGCCTTGTTCGTGTCCTCGGCAGGCGCGAGCACGGAAATGAAGGTCTCGATTCGATCCGCCGAATACTTCCGCTGCGCCTTGAATTCGATCTGCTCTCGCGCGCCGTTCTGGCCCTCGGTCGTGATCCGCATATCGGCGGTGAAGTCCTTACAGCCGTCCTGCGTGATCATCCGTTTGATCATCGCGCCGGCGTCGGGCAATGGCGCGTCAGTGGACGTTACCAGTGGCGAGGAATCTTTGGGCGCCTTCGAGGTCGTCTCGGCGCCGCAACCACAAAGCAATCCGCAAAGCAGAATCAGCGGGGCAATTTTCTTGGGCTGCATTTATCTCTCCGAATCGTTATTTGTCAGTATCGAATACTTAGGGTTGACGCTAGAGTACCGCAACCCACGCCAAACACTCAACGCTCCGATACCGGTAACGGCGCCGGAAAAAGGCGATGGCTCGTATTTCGCATTCCGAGGGCGCGTGATATGATGCGCATCCCTTAAATCGCATAAATCGCAATTTTCATTTAAAGGCGAAATTTCAATGTCTCGACCGATCTATCTGGTGACCGGCGCGCACGGCTTCATCGGCGCGTGGGTGGTTAAGCGGCTGCTCGCGTCTAATTTCAATGTAGTTATCTTTGATAAAAGCCCCGATTCTCATCGGCTGCGCCTGATTATGGACGATGACGAAATAGAGCGCGCCGCCTTCGTCGCCGGAGACATCACCGACGGCGACATGGTTTCGCAGGTCATTCAGAGGAGCGAGATCACCAACATCATTCATCTGGCCGGGTTGCAGGTTCCGACCTGCCGCGCCAATCCGCGCCTCGGAGCGATGGTTAACGTGATCGGAACAATCAACCTCTTCGAGGCTGCGAAGAACTCCGGAGGGCGGGTCAAAAGGATCGCCTACGCCAGTTCCGCCGCCGTCTTCGGCAAAAGCGACGGCCCTGCGCCTGAAGACCAGGCCGGCGCCATGAACACCCATTACGGCGCGTTCAAACGATGCAACGAAGACAACGCGCGAGTCTACTTTCTGGAGAACGGCGTTAACAGCGTCGGACTTCGCCCGCTGACCGTCTACGGCGTCGGACGCGACACCGGCATGACCTCCGATCCGACCAAGGCGATGAAGGCCGCCGTCGTCGGACGCCCATTTCACATCCGCTTCGGCGGCAAGACGGATTTCCTTTACGTGGCCGATTGCGCCGACGCCTTCATCCGCGCGGCTTCGGCCGACCTGGAAGGCGCGAGCGTCTTCAATTCACACGGCGAGTCCGTCGAGATGGCGGCCGTGGTTGATGAGATCGGGAGGCTGATTCCGGAGGCTAAGGGGCAGATCACCTTCGATCCGACACCGCTGGCGCTGCCGCCCGAATTAGACGATTCGGCGATTGTCAACGCGCTCGGCGATATCCCGCACACTCCATTAGCGCAAGGTATGAAAGAGACGATCGAACGCTTCGCGTTCCTGCGCCGCGAAGACAGGTTGAACATAAACGATTTAGATCAATGAGCAGAGAAACGACCGATCAGGAAACAATCCGCAATCAAATGATGAATGCATTAACGCTTTGCGCTCCTGAAAAGATGGAGTTGCGCGAGGTCGCCGCGCCGGAGGTCGGCCCGCGCCAGATTCTGATCAAATCAGGCGCGGTCGGTCTGTGCGGGACTGATTTTCACATCTACCTGGGCCACGCCAATTACAATACCGACGATTCGGGGCGGCTGATCCCCCTTGAGGAGCGCCCTCAAATTCTGGGGCATGAGTTCTGCGGCGAGATCGTCGAAGTCGGCGCCGAGGTAAAAGACCTTAAACCCGGAGACCGCGTCGTCATAGACCAGGGCATCAATTGCCTGAGCAGAGCCGAGGTCGAATTGTGCGAATACTGCGCGACTGGCAGCGCCCATCAGTGCGCAAAGTACAAAGAGCACGGCATCACGGGGCTGCCCGGCGCCCTCGCCGATTTCGTGGCCGCGCCGGCGATCAACGCCGTCAAGATCGAAAGCGACCTGCCGCCTGAACAGGCCGCGCTGACCGAGCCGCTGGCCTGCGTCACGCACTCCTGCGAGATGACGATGCGGACTACGGCGCGCTACACCTTCGGGGGCGAACGCCCCATCCGCTCGGTGTTGATCTGCGGCGCAGGCCCCGCCGGATTGCTCTTCACGCAATATCTGCGAAATGTCATTGGATACGACGGGCTGTTGGTCGTTTCCGAGCCGAGCGCCCTCCGCCGCCGACTCGCCGCCGATTACGGCGCCACGGTGGTCGATCCGACGTCAGTGGATTTGATCGAAGCGGTCGAGGAGTTGACGGGAGGCGAGCGTATCCAATTGCTGATCGAGGCGGCGGGCGTCGCGCAGTTGTTCAAACTGATCCCGAGACTCGTGCGAAAGCAGGCGACTATGCTGCTTTACGGGCACGGCCATCACGGCGTCGATCTGGGCGTTCTCAACAACATTCAATTCATCGAATTGACAATAGTGACGCCGACGGGCGCCTCCGGAGGCTTTGACGCCGACGGGCGCTCCAGCGTCTACCGCAAATCGCTCGAACTGATCGGCGACGGAAAAATCAACGTCTCGAACTTCATTACGCATCTTTACCGATCTCTCGAAGCCGTCCCGCAGGCGTTCGCCAATGACCGCCTCGGCGCCGATTACATTAAAGGAGTCGCGATTTTATGAGATCGCTATTCAACACAAAGGGTCAAAAGCATGGAGGGAAGGAAGCAATCCCCATCCTTACCTGCCTTTGACCCTTTGACTCTTCGGCTCTTTGTGTTGAAAAGCTCAATCCATGCTCGTTTCAAATATATGACCCGATCGAAATTCATCATCCTCGTCGCTCTGGCGATATTCGCGCCGCCGTTCATCTTCGCCTGCGGTGGCGCCGGGGGCGCCAAGCCGTCGCAAAAGACCATCGCCGTAATCCCCAAGGGCGTTTCGCACTCGTTCTGGCTGACGGTCAAAGCGGGGGCGGACGCCGCGGGCAAAGACCTCAACGTCAGGATCATCTGGAAAGGCGCCGCCCAGGAGACGGACTATTCGGGCCAGATCAACATCGTCGAGGACATGATCAACCAGCGCGTTGATGGCATCGTGCTCGCCCCGTCGCACGGCGATTCGCTAGTGCCTATGGTCGAACGCGCGCAGGCCGCCGGCATCCCGGTGACGATCTTCGACTCGGGCATCTCGACGGAGAAATACATCTCATACGTCTCGACCGACAACCGCCATGGCGGAGAGGTCGCTGCGGAGCGCATGGGCGAGAAACTCGGCGGCAAAGGCAAAGTCGCCATCCTCGGCGTCAAGAAAGGCTCGGTCTCGACCGACGAGCGCGAGGAAGGCTTCCGCGACACGATCCAGAAAAAATTCCCCGGCATTACGCTCGTCCCGATCATCTATTACGGCGAGGCCAACGCGGCGAAATCATTGCAGGTCACCGAAGACGTGCTCACCGCGCATTCCGATCTGACGGGCCTCTTCGCTTCGAATGAATCGTCGACCGTAGGCGCGGTGAACGCCATACGCCAACGCAACCTCGTCGGTAAAGTCACGCTGGTCGGCTTCGACGCCACCGCCAATCTGGTTCAGAACGTCCGCGAAGGCGCGATCGATTCGCTGGTGCTGCAAAACCCGTTCAAGATGGGCTATGAAGGCGTCAAGACCGTCGTCGACAAGATCGATGGCAAACAGCCCGAACGCCGCATCGACACGGGCGTCGCGCTGTTGACCAAAGAGAATGTGGACACGCCGGAGATCCAGAAGTTGATCAAGTAGAAATCGTCCAATAAGCCGCGCGAAATTTCACGAGGATGAATTCGAGTTTCTTCATGAAACTTTGTGTGGCTTCGTGGACGTCTTTTGTTATGACAAGCGAGGCGCCTGCGCTCGAAATGCGCGGCATCACAAAATCATTCGCAGGGAACACAGTGCTCGCCGGCGTCAGTCTGGCGGCGCGCGCGGGCGAGGTCCACGCGCTGGTAGGCGAGAACGGCGCGGGCAAATCCACGTTGATGAAGATTCTCGCCGGGGTTCATCAGCCCGACGCCGGGGAGATTTTGATCGGCGGCGAGCTAACGCGTTTCGCAGGGCCCGCCGATGCGCTCAGGAGCGGCGTGGCGATGATCTATCAGGAACTGTCGCTAGCGCCGCATTTGACCGTGGCCGAAAACATCTTCCTCGGGCGAGAGCCTTTGAAGCTCGCGCCGATCGGCCTCATCAACAACCGCGAATTGCAGCGGCGCGCCCGCGCGATGCTCCACGACTTCGGTTTCGAGATCAATCCGCGGGCGCGCGTCGGGCGATTGAGCGCGGCCGATCGCCAACTGGTCGAAATTTCCCGCGCGATCGTCGAAGCAAAGCGCGTGATCGTGATGGACGAGCCAACCTCGTCGCTCACCAACCAGGAAGTCGGCGAGTTGTTTCGTCTGATCCGTGACCTGAAATCGCGCGGCCTGGCAGTCATCTATATTTCGCATCGCCTGGAAGAGTTGCCGGAGATCGCCGACCGGTTGACCATTCTGCGCGACGGGCGGGCCGTTTACACGGGGCCGTGGGGCGAAATCACCACCGACGAGATGATCCGGCACATGGCCGGGCGCGAGTTGAAGGAGATATTCCCGCCGCGAAACGCGCGTATCGGCGAGGTCAAATTGCGAGTGACCGATTTGACTCGCGCCACGAAGTTCGAGAACGTGAGCTTTGAAGCGCGCGCCGGCGAGGTCGTCGGCGTCGCGGGTCTCGCGGGCGCCGGGCGAACCGAGATGGTCGAAGCGATTTTCGGCGCGCATCGGGCGGAAAGCGGCGAGATCGAAATCGGCTCCGAAAAAGGCGCCGACGCGCATCCTTACCGCTCGGTGGCGCGCGGTTTGAGCCTGTTGACCGAAGATCGCAAGCGCACGGGCCTGTGTCTGAATCTTTCGCTCGCGACAAACATCACGCTGGCCAATGTCCGCGCGCTCGTCCGTGGCGGGCGATTGCAGCGCAAGGCCGAATTCAACGCCGCGAACAATTTTATCCGCAAGTTGAGCATCCGACCGCCCTCCCCGGCGAAACCCGTGGGACGTCTGAGCGGCGGCAACCAGCAGAAGTCGCTGCTCGCGCGGTGGCTCTTCGCCAACTCGCAGGTCTTCCTGTTAGACGAACCGACGCGCGGCGTCGATGTGGCGGCGCGGTCGGAAATTTATCGCGAGATCAATGAGCTCGCCGAAGCGGGAGCGGCGATCGTCATGGTATCGTCCGACCTGCCCGAATTGTTGGGGATGTCGGATCGGATCCTGGTGATGCGCCGCGGGCGCATCGTCGCCGAGCTTGACGCGAAGAAGACTTCGCAGGAGGAAGTTTTGAAACATGCCGCCCTGGAAGAATGATTGTGGGCGGCGAGCATCCAGAAGCGAACCGTTCGGAAGGAGATGATTATGACCCACGGAATTTACCGCACGCTCGGCGTGGCCTGCTTTTTGACGGCGGCGGTTATCAGCATCTTGAACTTAAAGCGCACGATGAATTTAGGATGGCAGACTATCCCGCTCCTCTTTATTTTTCTAGGGTTCATAATGCTTATCCGCGCCAAAAAGGCGCGGATTATAAACAGTGGGAAATGACTCCATTATCAAGAAAGAATCACACGAATCGAGCATACCTATGGCAGCAACAGCAGATGTCGTCATCATCGGCGGCGGAATCGTCGGGTCGAGTATCGCATATCATCTTGCCGAATCTGGCTGCGCGGACGTTTTGATTATCGAACGTGAAGAGAAGCAGGGACTCGGTTCGACCAGCAAGAGCATGGGCGGCGTGCGCGCCCAATTCGCCACGTCGATCAACATCCAGATGTCGCTATACTCGATTGACCTCTTCTCGCGGTTTGAAGAGGTCACGGGGCAGACCGCCGATTACCGGGCGCACGGCTATCTCTTCTGCGCGACGACCGAAGCGCACCTGAAATACCTGCGCGAGAATCAGGAGAAACAGAAGGCTTTCGGATTGAAAAACGTCGAGATGGTTTCGCGCGAAGATATTGTGAAGATGGTTCCGCAAATGATCGCGGACGACATTATCGGCGGCGCGTATTGCCCGACCGACGGCTTCGTTGATCCTCACGGCGTGATGACGGGCTTCGCCAAAAGGGCCAAAGAACTCGGCGCCCGCACCCTGCTCAACACGACGGTGACCGGCGTCACCGTCGAAAACGGCGCCGTGACGGGCGTCAAGACGTCCAACGGCGAAGTCTCGACGCGCAACATCGTCAACGCCGCGGGACCTTGGGCGGCGGCCGTCGCTGAGATGGCGGGCGTCGAGTTGCCGGTCACTCCGCTGCGCCGCCAGATAGTCAAGACGCAACGCTGTGATTTTCTGCCCGCGAAATTTCCAATGGTGATTGATATGTCCACCGGATTGCATTTTCGTCGTGAGGGCGAGGCGATTCTGATGGCATGGCCGGATGACGAAGAGACCCACGGTTTCAAGACAGCTTTCACGCACGATTTTCTGGAGAAGGTGCTGACGCTCGCCGTGGACCGCGTCCCGCTGTTCGCCGACTTGCCAGTGAATCCGAAGCAGTGCTGGGCCGGGATGTACGAAGTCAGTCCGGATCACCACGCGATCATCGGCCAGTCGCCTGAGGTCAAAGGACTGTTCTTCGCCAACGGATTCAGCGGGCACGGCGTGATGCATTCGCCCGCATCGGGCCGCATCACGGCGGATTTGATCCTGGGGCGACGGAGTTTCGTCGATCCCGCTCCGCTCGGAATCGAAAGATTCGCCGAAGGCAGGTTGTTGGAAGAGACGGCGGTGCTCTAATGGGGACCCCGGTACGGCGCCGCGCATAAATGACAACTGGAAAACCCCTTTCAATCCCAATCTCGCGATTTTACTGACCGTACCGAGTCAACCGCTTGCTTACGCGCGCGGCGCTGTTAAAAGAGGACGCTTTGAAACAGGATTTCGATCACAAACAGGACCCAAAACTCAAATTACAAAAGTCGTTGATCTCTGAAGGGCTGAAGCGGTTTCTGCCGTTCATCAGCCTGATCGCGCTGTGCGCGCTGATACCGCTCGGCGAATATTTCCTGCTCGATAAGAGCCCGGTCTTTCTCACCCTGGGCAACATCGCCGCGATCGCGCGCCAGACCGCGGTGATCACGATCATGGCGATGGGCATGACGATGGTCATGGTCTCGGGCGGGATCGATCTCTCGGTCGGCTCGATCCTCGCGATTGCGAGCGTGGTCGGATCGTTGGCGATGACCGGCGGGGCGCCCGCTACGGTCGGATTCCTGATCTGCCTCGCCGTCGGCGCGGCGTGCGGTTTGATCAACGGCGCCGCTGTCGCCACGCTGAAAATCCCCGCGTTCATCGTCACCCTCGGCGCGATGGGAATCTATCGGGGGTTGGCTCTCTATTTTTGCGACGGGAACGCAGTGGTCGGGTTGCCGTCCAGCTTCGGCTATCTGGCCGAAAAGAATTTCCTGGGATTCGTGCCGCTGCCGCTATTGATCGTGATCGCGATCGCGTTGATCGTCCATTTCGCGTTGAGCGACACCAGACTCGGGCGATACTGTTACGCGATGGGCAGCAACCCGGAGGCGGCCCGATACGCGGGCATCCGCGTTTCGCGCTATCAGATCCTCTACTTCACGATCCTCGGCGCGCTCTCGGGACTCGCCGGGGCGATCGAGACATCGCGACTGGTGACCGGGCAACCGAACGCCGGCGAAGGCTACGAGTTGAACGTCATCGCCGCGGTCGTCATCGGCGGCGGCAGCCTGAGCGGCGGGCAGGGCGCCGTCATCGGCACGATCATCGGCTCGCTGATCATGGGCGTGCTGGCCAACGGAGGAAACCTGCTGCAGATTTCCGCATTCATTCAAAAGACCGTCATCGGCGCGGTCATCGTGCTGGCTGTGACTTTCGATGAATTTCAACGCCGGCGGCTGGAGGCTACGGAATAAATATGAAACTGACACAATTCAAAACCAAAATATCAGACGACAAGCGGCTGGGCCTGCTCAAGGGCGGCGTCATCGTGGACATCACCGACGTCGCGCCCGACATGCTCTCCTTGATCAAGCAAGGCTCATCGGCGCTGCGCGAGGCTGACAGCCTGACGCCGAGGTCGGCATACGCGCTCGACGCCGTCGAATACCTGCCGGCGGTCGACGCGGGCAAGGTCGTGGCCATCGGCCGCAATTACTATGACCACGCCGTCGAGGGCGGCAACGAGCCTCCGAAATCGCCGTTGCTCTTCACCAAGTTCACGAACGCGCTCGCCGGTCACAACGCCAAGATCACGCTGCACGCGATCAGCGGGCAGATCGACTTCGAGGCCGAGATGGCGGTCGTCATCGGCAAACGCGCGGGCAAGGTCGGCGAAGCGGACGCGCTCAAATACGTCTTCGGCTACGCGCCACTCAACGACGTGTC
>DASTMP010000299.1:0-14740 GCA_035714085.1 Blastocatellia bacterium | reverse complement strand
TATTCATTCATATGATTGAAAGCCGGTAAAATGCGGATTCGATGTGTCATTGGCCCGCGAGTTTTTTCCGAGCCTGTTCTTCCAGCGTCTTCTGGAAGCCCTTCTCTCCGTTGGCCACAAACTCGCGATAGCCGGCAGGGTCAATAAACGGATTCGGTTTCGTTCCCTGCCCCATTCGCGCTATCTTCTCTTTCATCGAAAAGAACTCCGCATGCGGGCCGAGGAAGACGTCGCAGGGAAGCGATTTCAGAATCTGAAAAGTTCGCCTGTAATCGTCAGCGATGTTCGGATATTTATCGTTATTTACAAGATTGTAACCCGGCGCCGAGACGCTGGTGGCGAAGACTACTTCGTACTGTTTGCCCTCTTCGTCCACTTTCATTGTCCACGTAGTGCTGCCTTTGGTGTGACCCGGCGTCAGACGCGCAGTCAACCGGACTTCGCCGAGTTCGACCTGGTCGTCGTCGAGCAACACCCGGTCGACTTTGACTGGCTTGTAGGCGTATTTGTCGCCCCATGCAAAATCGCCTTTGCCGCCGAGGGCCAGCAACTCGGCGTCGGCTTCAGTCGCCATCAACTTCGCGCCGGTCAATTTCTTCAATTCCGCCAGGCCGCCCGCGTGGTCGTAATGCGCGTGGCTGTTGAGCAGGATTTTGATGTCGGCCAGCTTGAAGCCGAGTTGCGTGATGTTCTGCTTGATCAACGGCACGGTCTCAGACAATCCGCTGTCGAGCAGGATGTGGCCTTTCGACGTCGTGATCAGAAACGAAGTGACGCCCGAAGCGCCGACGTACCAGATGTTGCTGATAACGCGGTAAGGCTTGACCGGATGATTCCAAGAGCGCGCAGTCGGATCGGCCTGTGGATTGGCCGTCGCTGGTAGAAACGATGAGAACGTGAGCGAAAGGATCAAGGCGATTTTTTGCATAAGTGATATTTTCCCATGAAAGCTTGCGCGCCAAAGATAAAGGCTGTAAATGTTCCTGGCAAGCTCGCAGGTTGAATCATTTCCGGAGAATTTCAAATGAACAAGACTCTCATACGCCGCTGCGTTTATGGCGTTCTGGCGATTGGCTTCGCCTTGATAGCAAGGCCTGCGGCGCAAAAGCTTCACGCCGACATAGGCTCACAAAAACCGCCGAGAGAGGTTCGATTCAAGAAGATCGCGCTCGACCGCGAATTTCGCTCGGAAGGCGTCGCGGTCGCCGACGTCAACCGCGACGGCAAGACGGACGTGATCGCGGGCAATCTGTGGTACGAAGCGCCGAACTGGACGCCGCATGAGATTCAACCGGTCAAGCAATTCGACGCGGCCAAAGGTTACAGCAACAGCTTCGTCAACTTCGCCGCCGACATCAACGGCGACGGATGGCCCGACCAGATTCGCATTGACATGCCAGGCACGCATCGCGTTGTCTGGAACGAGAATCCGAAAGGCAAAAATCAGCATTGGATCGAACACACGCTGTTCCGCAACGCCTGCAACGAGAGCCCGGCGTTCGCGACGCTGTCCGGCGCCGGCAGGAATCCCGTTCTGGTCTTTTCGTTCGACGACGCGCAGATGGCCTGGTACGAACCAGGCAAGGGCGCCGATGGCGAATTCATCGCCCACACTATCAGCGAAATGTTCACGAAGGAACAGGCGAAAGACGGCGGGGTTTTCCGATACTCGCATGGCCTCGGCGTCGGCGACGTCAACGGCGACGGGCGCAACGACGCGCTCATCCGCGCCGGTTACTGGGAGGCGCCTGCAGACCCTCGACAAGCGAACTGGAAATTCGTCCCGGCCGATTTGGGCGACGAGTGCGCGCAAATGCATGTTTACGACGTGAATGGCGATGGCCGCAACGACGTCATCAGCAGCTCGGCCCACAAGATCGGCGTCTGGTGGCATGAACAGCAACCGGACGGGAAGTTCGTCACGCGCACGATTGACGAAAGCTTTTCACAATCACATTCGCTCGAACTGGCGGACATCAACGGAGACGGGCTGAAAGACATCGTCACCGGCAAACGCTTCTGGGCGCACGGGCCGACGGGCGACGTGAATCCGGGCGACCCGGCGGTGGTCGTCTGGTTCGAGCTTCAGCGCAAAGGCCGCGAAGTCCGATGGATCAAACATGAGATTGACAATGATTCGGGCGTGGGGACGCAATTCGTCGTCGCCGACATAAACCGCGACAGACTGCCGGACATCGTGACCTCAAATAAAAAAGGCGTCTACGTTTTTATCCAGGAAAGATAATGCGCATCGCTAAAAAGAAAATTTACGACGTGTGTGTCATCGGCTCCGGCGCCGCCGGCGGCTTCATGGTCAAAGAACTGACCGCAGCGGGCGCTGACACGATCCTGGTCGAAGCCGGAAGCAAGGGCCGCCTTGAAGACCTCTATATTCACGATTGGCCTTACGATCTGCCGAAGCGCGGCTTCGGGCTTTTCAAACAGGCGTCGCTTTATGGCGACGACATCGGGAACGCGATTGAATATCGCGGCGCCAGCATTGGCGTTGACCGCATCCGCACACTCGGCGGACGCACATTTCACTGGAACGCCGTCTGCCTGCGGTTTTCAGCCGACGATTTTCGCGAGCGCTCTCTCCACGGCGTCGAAGAGGACTGGCCACTGAGCTACGAAGAGATCGCGCCGTTTTACAGCTTCGCCGAGCGCCAGATGCAAGTCTTCGGCACTCGCGAAGGCCTGTCACAATTGCCGGACGGCGATTTCGTGGCCGAATCGCCGCGCCTGCGCTGCTCTGAAACCATCGCGCGAAAGAATCTGGCGAAGATCGGGATCAGGCTGATTCCGGTTCGCAAAGCGGTATTGCTGAAAAGCCAAAAGGGTCCGATCAGCAGGGGCGCGTGCCATTACTGCGGCCATTGCATGGACGTGTGCGACGTGCGCGCCGTCTGGTCGAGCGACGTCACTGTCATTCCCGAAGCGATGGCTACAGGCAAGCTGACGCTGCGATTAAACTCCCCCGCCCGCAAAATCCTCGTGGACAAAGACGGCCACGTCTCCGGCGTTTCGGTTGTTGATCGCATCACAAACCGGGAAGATGAGATTTACGCGCGGATCGTCATCGTCTGCTGCGCGGCGATCGAATCGCCGCGACTGCTGCTCAATTCCGCCTGCGAGAAATATCCGAACGGCCTGGCCAACTCGAACGATCTGGTCGGGCGATATCTGAGCGGCCACATCACGGCGGGCGCTATCGGCTACCTCAAGGATCTGATTGGCAAAGATACATTCACCGGTGACGGCGCGACCGATCACGCCTACATTCCCCGCTTCAACCACCAGCGCGACAAGCGCGATTATGTGGGCGGCTGGGGAATGCAAATGAACTACGTCACCTGGCGATGGCCACACCACGCAAAATCGGTCGAGGGGTTCGGATCAGCTTACAAAAAATGCGTGCGCGAATTGCAGCCGGCGATGTTTCAGATCGGCGCGTGGGGCAAGGTCGAACACCGCGCGGAAAACCGCGTCACCGTCGATCCCCAAAAGGTCGATAAGTTCGGCGTCCCGATCCCGATCGTTCAATTCAACTGGGGCGAGAACGATCTGAAGCTATTTCGCGATATGCGTGAGAGCTTGATGGAGGTTCTGGACGTCTGCGGCGTCGAGACGGTGATCAACCGCGATGAACGCCCCGGCGGTTTCGCCAGCCACGAAGTAGGAACCTGCCGGATGGGCAAAAATCCGAAGACTTCGGTCGTCAACTCTTACTGCCAGTCGCACGAGATCAAGAACCTGTTCGTCGTTGACGGCAGTTGCTTCACGACATTTTCCGAAAAGAACCCGACGCTGACGATTGCCGCGCTGGCCGTTCGCAGCGCGCGCCACATCGCTGAACTGCGAAGGCGTGGCGAATTGTAAAACCAGAATACAGTACATAGATGGATAGGCGCCGCAGGGCGCAGCGGAACACAGAGAAGTCATTAATTCCTTCTGCGCCCTGCGGCGCTTAATGGTCTTCATGCGTTGAAAACCGGTATAGGGAGAATATCGATGAAATTACTGGTCTCGATGATTGCGGTTTATCTGTTGATGTTTACAGCGCAGTCGAAAGCGCAGAACGCAAAACCCAGATCCGACGAAAAGGGCTTCGTCACTTTGTTCGACGGCAAGAGCCTTTCGGGGTGGAAGCTCGTGCGAGGACACGGCCCCGGCTACGTCGTGAAAGAAGGCGTGTTGGTCTGCCCCGCCGACGGCGGCGGGAATCTCTTCACTGAAAAAGAGTATTCAAACTTCGTCTTCCGGTTTGAATTCAAGACCGAGCCTGGCGGCAATAACGGCGTGGGCATTCGCGCCCCGCTCGAAGGCGACGCGGCTTATCAGGGGATGGAGATTCAAATCCTCGACGATGGGCACGAAAGATATAAAGGCAAGATCAAATCCGAGCAGCATCACGGCTCGATCTACGACGTGATCCCGGCGCGCACAGGATTCCTGAAACCGGCCGGCGAATGGAACGAGGAAGAGATTATGGCCCGAGGTAGCCACATTCGCGTGACGCTCAACGGCGTAATCATCCTCGACGCCGACCTCGGCATTGTGCGCGAGGAAGCCGTGCTCAAAAAACATCCGGGATTGAAGAATAGGTCGGGGCACATCGGTTTCCTCGGCCACGGCTCGTTGATCGAATTCCGCAACATCAGGATCAAGGCGTTATCTTAGATCGGTTCGCGATTGCATATGCGGATGGAACCATCGCGATTGGCCTAATGATAGTGGGACAATTTGCCAAATTGTCCCACACATGCGATTGCTAACCGCTCTAAGAAGCAACTCGCTCTCTCAATGGCGCCCGCGGGATTCGCGCTTGTGGGCGACTGCGGGCGCCATAACCGTTGGGCTACTCGATGTCCGCCGGGTTATTGAAGAGAACCGTCAATTTGACGCTGCCGTGCCCATATTGCGGGAAGTTCGCGGCGCCAGGATTTCCAGGATCCAGATTGGACGCCGTGTCTTCGGGCGGATAGATCACCAACGAGTTGAGAAATGCGATTAGCGCCGTCTGGCCGATCGGCGAAAGGCGCGCGAACTCATCGCGGGCTTCTCGCGCCTCGCCGCCATGCCTCAGGATCACTTCCATCAGATTGATGCTCCGTCCGTCGTGGCCGTAAGGCGCGGTGCTGCCTACGCCCCACAATGGCAGCGTCATAAACTGAGTGCGCAGCGAGCCGTCGTAATTGCGCTCGTAAAAATTCGCCCCCAGATCGTGGCGCTTGAAATCGGTGAAGATGTTCTTGACCAGGAAAGGTTGATAGGCAGGCGTCCCCAGCGGCGGCAATCCTTTGCCGTCATTGAGGAACGTCAAGAGCGGCGTCGCGGTGGCGAAGAGGTGGTTAAAAATCCCTTTCTCCTCGTCGTAGGCCGTTTCGACATCGGCCACGCGCCGGTCGCGTTTGATCATCAGGTTGGGGACGTGGCACACGGCGCACCCAACTTCTCCGAAGAGCCTGCGCCCCTCACGTGTGAACAGGGTTTGCTGATAGGTTGCGGGCTTGAAGTAGTTGAGCAGGTAAAACTCGAAATGATCGATCAGGCAGGTCGGGATCTCATTGGTCACGCCGTCACCGTCGGGGTCGGCTGCCGGGTCGGCTGTAGTCGGCGCTTCGATTTGATCGAGCTGGCCATCGAGAATCATTCCTGAAGGCGTCGTGACGCGCCCGCCCGCCGCCGCGGCCGCCAGGTCGGGATCTACGGCCTCCAATCCCATCTCGTTCTTCAAAGCGCCGACTACGAACTCGCGGATCGAAATCGTCCCGCCGTGCGCGAAGAACGGGCGCACGCGCAGGTCTTGATCCACGCCCTCGACGCGCGAAGTGTCAACCGAACCGTCCGCTCGCGCGATGATCCAGCCATAATCGATGCCTTTGCTTTTGAGCGGCATTTTGACCTCCCGGCCTCTCCGCCGCGCTTCGGCGACAGCCATCGAGCGAATCGCCCGGAGATCGGCAGTGATCTCGTCAGCGAGCATCTCTTTCAACCCCAGCCCGAACAAGTGAGGCGCGTCGCGGCTGTCGGGTCGCGTCGCGACATCCCCTCCACTCCCCGCGCCGCCGCGCGGGCGTCCGTGACAGGCGGCGCAACTGTCTGCTAGACCGGCGCCAATGGCCAGGTCAGTGTTGATATTGCCCGCGCCGTCGCCGAAGTTCGGCCCCTGCCCTTGCGCGCGAGTGAACTTGCGTTGAAAGAGTTGGCGGCCTCGGCGGATCGAGCGGAACGGATCGCGACGAATGATGTAGATAGAAGAGCCAGGCGTCATCGCGTCGCCTCGCCCTGCGCCGATCTCATCGGCCAGCGATTTGGCGATGCCGGCGTCGGCCACGTTCGGCGCGCGGGTCTTGTCAATCAATTGCCCGAGCGTCGGAATGGACAGCAGTGAGACTCCCGCGACCAGCACACAGATCACGATCGTCTTGACCTTGAGCTTTACTTCAGTTCGCATAGGTCATGCTCCTATTAATGTCTTGATTATTTAGTGGAGCGGAGCAGACTCCGGCTCAGGGAGCGAATGGAATGAGGAATCTACTCCGCGGATCGAATTCATGTTTATTGAACTCTGTCAGTGGAAGTTGCCGATTCTGCAGGGATATTACCGCCCGTGGATTTTTTTCCAAAATTAACGCTCAGCCCTCGACAACCGGAAGTGAGAGTTTCCATGTCGTTTTCTTTCCGCACATCAACCGGCGGGGAGATTTTTTTTGCCTTTTGAACGCATCGGAGTAAACTGCGCAGCGGTCGGTTGATCGTTGCATATCGGAAAGGAGTTTGTTTGATGTTTATGGGAGCCCGCCTCGGCCGGCGGCTAATGGCTCTGAGCCTGAGCTTCACCATCGCCGTTCTTGCGCTCAGTCAGCCTGCGTCTTTAGCTTCAGAGATGCAAAATTCATCAGATCAGGAGGCGCTACGCGCCCTCACCGAGAAATACGGCGCGACTATCGCGGCGAGCGATCTGGAGGGAATGCGACAGTTTTGGGACCCGCAATCGCCCAACCTGACTTCACGACTCAGGCTTTACCAAAGCTTATTTTCATATGCGCGGATTGAATTCATTAGCCTGAAGGTGACCCGGCTTGAAGTCATGGGCGACAGGGCAGTCTCACATCTGACGACGGATGAGAACCATCTCTATAAGAAAACGGGAGCCCCTTTATCTGAGCGCGACGATTTTCGCGGGTCCTGTCGCTCATTTGAATGGATCAAGACCGGCGCCGGATGGAAGATCGAACGCGAAATCTCAGTCCAGGATGAACTCGCCGCCAGGCTTGATGCGGCGGCCTCGGAGCAGGAGGGCGCCGAGATCCTGGAAAAAGAGAAAGCCTTCGTCACCAACGCCCTGGTTAGAGCTTTGACCCTTAAGTGTGAGCGCCGTCTACTTCCTGGAAATTTCGACACGGCTCTGCGCTGCTATCAGACGCAGCAGGCGATAGCGGCAAAGATCGGCTACCAGGAGGGAATCGCCGGGGCCTGGGTGGGCATCGGTGGGCTGAAAGAGCGCCAGGAGGACAACGAACAGGCTTTGCTATTTCGGCAACGGGCGCTGGCGCTGTATGAATCCGCCGGGAGCAAGCATGGCGAGGCGCTCGCGCTGGCCCTCCTCAGTCACTCGTATCAAGAAATCGGGGATTATCGAAAGGCTTTTGAATGCGCGAACAATTCACTCAGGCTGTATGAAGAGCTGAAACACCCGAAGGGAACGGCTGATGCGCTAACCGAGATGGCTTACATATACGGGGATCAGAACAATTTCCAGCAGGCGCTGGCCTGCCTTGAAAGAGCTTCGCTGATTTATCAGGAAATGGAGGACAAAATTAAAATCGCGATTTTGCGATTCGTGATAGTAAAACAACATGAGGGGTTGGGTAACTACGATCGAGCGCTCGAAATCTACCAGGACCTTCTAAACCAGACAGAAAGTCATGGAGACAAGGCCGGGGCCGCGGCCATTCTGGGATCCATTGCCCACATTTACGTCGTGCAGGGCCGATACGCGGATGCGCGGGAGTATTACCTTAAGGCGCTTCAGGCGTCTGAAGACACAAATTACAAGTCGGTCATAGCTGAGATTCTCGTCCCGATGTGCGAAGCATATCTTGTCGAAGGTAAATACGCGGAAGCGGCGCCGCTCGCGGAGCGGGGCGTGTTGTTGGCGCGTCAGATAGCCAGCCAACGCCTTCTCTATTCAGCGCTCACCTATGTTGGATATTGTCAGCTCGGACTGAACCACCCTGCGGAAGCCCATCGGGCGTTCGAGGAGGCTATCTCGATTATTGAACAATTGCGCCTGCATACGGCCGGTGGAGCCGAGGACCGCCAGCGTTACTTTGAGCTAGGGCTGAACACTTATCACGGAATGCTCAGCCTGCTGGTGAAAGAGGGCCAGACAAAGGAAGCGCTCGGGTTCGCCGAACGAGCCAAAGCGCGAGCGCTGCTGGACACGCTGCAACAGGGTCGAGTCGGCATTCAGAAAGCGATGACCGCTGACGAACAGGATCAGGAACGCCGGCTCTTGTCGGACCTCACTCGGCTCAACACGCGACTGGCCAACGCCATGCAGTCGGACAAGCCCGACGCCGAGCGCATCGGCGAGATCAAATCACGACTGGAAAAAGCCAGACTCGATTACGAAGGCTTTCAGACTTTGCTGTACTCCACACGCCCCGAACTGAAAATACAGCGCGGCGAAGCCCCGATTATCAAAGCGGAAGAGCTCACGGCCTTGCTGCCGGACGCCAGGAGCGCATTGCTCGAATACGCCGTGACGGATGACAAGACTTATCTGTTCGCCATCACGAAGGCGGCCGTGAAAGCGGAAGCTGAGGTCCGGGTCTACACGCTGCCAATTAAACGGGAGGAGATTGCCAAGCTGACCGAAGCCTTTCGCCTCCAGCTTGCCAGCCGCGATCTCGGTTTTCGCGCCTCGGCCGGCAAGCTCTATGAACTGCTGCTCAAACCGGCGCAGGCGCAACTTCGGGGCAAAACCAATCTCATCATCGCGCCGGATGACAAGCTCTGGGAACTGCCGTTCCATGCGCTGCTCGCCGACAACAATCACTATGTGCTGGAGCGGAG
The DNA here is from genome assembly GCA_035714085.1 of Blastocatellia bacterium. Lineage (GTDB taxonomy): Bacteria > Acidobacteriota > Blastocatellia > RBC074 > RBC074 > JAJVID01. The sequence goes on along the minus strand of DASTMP010000299.1, from coordinate 5,656 downwards.
CGCGGTCTCTTACGCGCCGTCGCTGACGGTGTTGCGAGAGATGGCGAAGGCGCAGCGGCATGGCGCTGAAGACTCCAAGACGAGCTTGCTGGCGTTCGGCAATCCGTCGCTCGGCAAAGAGACTGCGGCGCCCGCTACGATTGCGCTGCGCGAGGAAAAACTCGACCCGCTGCCCGAAGCGGAAGCGGAGGTCAAAGGTCTGGGGCGCTTGTACGGCGCCGCGCACAGCAAAATCTACGTCGGCGCCGAAGCGCGCGAAGACCGCGCGAAGACCGAAGCTGGCGAATTCCGGGTTTTGCACTTCGCCACGCACGGCGTTTTGAACAACGCCGCGCCGATGTACTCATACATCGCGCTCGCGTCCGGTGACAAAAATGAGGACGGGCGGCTCGAAGCCTGGGAACTGATGCAGATGGATTTACACGCCGACCTGGTTGTGCTCTCCGCGTGCGAAACTGCGCGGGGGCGATTAGGCGCTGGCGAAGGCGTAATCGGATTAAGCTGGGCGGTGTTCGTGGCCGGGGCTCCGGCGACGGTGGTCAGCCAGTGGAAAGTCGAATCGGCCAGCACGCGCGACCTGATGCTCGGTTTTCATCAGCGCCTGCTGGAGCCGTCGAGAGAGAAGATGACAAAGGCCGAAGCCTTGCGGCAAGCGGCGTTGAAGGTTATGAGAAACCCCGAGACGAGCCACCCATTCTATTGGGCTGGATTTGTTTTGGTGGGCGACGGCGGCTAAACGTGGAGGAGGGTATTCTATGTCGTTAGCGTTTCACGCTCAATTGTGTTCATTGGCTTTGAGCTTGATCCTCGTCTTTCCTGCCTCGCCGCAATCTCAGTCATCGTCTTCAGTCGCCGCTTTCCCTCAATCGTCACACGAATCCGCCGTTCGCGCCGTAATGGAAAAGTATTATGCGCTTTACGCCGCGAAAGACCTCGTCGGACTGATGAGCTTGTGGAGCGCGCAGTCGCCCGATCTCGAATCGCGCAAGCAGGAGATGCAAAAACTCTTCGCAGGTTACGAAAAGATCGAGGTGAAAAGTCTCGCGGTCCAAAGAGTGACAATCGAAGGCCAGAAGGCGAGGTTGCGCGTGGATGTCGAGATCAACGCGGTGGAGGCTAAAACCGGCAAACCCGCCGCCGGATCTGGATTGCGCAAGCAGCTAATAGAATGCGTCAAGGAGGATGGCGGCTGGCATGTATGGCGCGAAGAATCCGCATTCGAGAATCTGGCGGCGGCGCTCGCGGCGACTGCGACGGAAAAGGAGCGAGACGCGCTTCTGGCAGGCGAGAAAGACCTGTGGTCGGTGGAATTAAGGAAGGCGTTGAACAATCTTGGCATCTCCTATGGCAACAGAAGTCTTTACCCAAAGGCGATTGATATTTTCCGCATCCAGCAGAGTGTGGCGGAAAGAATTGATGACCAGCTAGGCCTCGCACAGGCGCTACATAACATCGGGCTTGCTTACTCGAGGCAGGACAATTATGAATTGGCGCTGGAACACCTGCAAAAGAGCCTCTCCCTCTACGAAGCGATACAGGACAAGAATAGAACGGCGAATGCGTTGAATAGCATAGGAATTGTTTATCAAGACCAAGGCCATTTCAGCCTGGCGATAGAGTCTTTCCGGAAGAGCCTGGAAATGGCTAAACTCCAAGGGGACAAAATGAAGATCGCGGCGGCCTTAGGCAGCATCGGGAACGTATATTATGACCAAAATAACTATAGTTCGGCGGCGGAGTTTTTTCAGAAGAGCCTGGCTTACTATCGAGAGGCGGGATCAAAGGACGGTGAGGCGCGTATTCTCAATAGCCTCGGGACCATCCAATACCATCAAGGCAATCTGGACCTGGCGTTAAAGTTTTACCAGGATAGTTTGTCGTTAAAAGAGAAGGTGGGTAGCCGTGAGGAGCAGGCTCGAACGCTTTACAGCCTTGGGAATGTTTATTCCGCAAAAGGCGATTATGAGTTGGCGGAAGAATATTTTCGAAAGAGCATGGCGCTATCCGAGGCAGCGGACGCCAAGTCAGAAATCGCCGTGTTATTTAACAATCTCGGCTATGTATACCTTGCGCGAGGTAATCTCAGTTTAGCATTAGAGTACTTCCAGAAGAGTTTAGAGTTGAGTGAGGCGATAGGAGCAATGAAAATCTCCGCTGAGTCGCTCGACTATCTGGCGGAAGTTTGTCTACTCCAAGGCAAGCCTGCGCAGGCTTTGGACTCCGCTGAGCGCTCGGCGGAAATCGCCGAACAGCTCGGCAGCCTGGAGATGCTTTGGACCGCCTGCGCCCATGCAGGCAAAGCTCACCGCCAATTGGCGCGCCCGGCTCAGGCCCGCCAGGCATTTGAAAAAGCCATCAGCGCGATAGAAGCCATGCGGGATCAGGCGGTAGGAGGCGAGCGGGAAACGCAAGGATTTCTTGCGAGCAGAGTCTCGCCTTACCACGAGATGATCGGATTATTGATCGACCAGAATAAGACCGGCGAGGCCCTCTCTTACGCCGAACGCAGCAAAGCGCGCACGCTCCTGGATGTGTTGCAAAAGGGCAAAGTAGATATTCACCGAAGCCTGACCGATGTTGAGCGTGAACAAGAACGAAAGTTGAAAGGGGAGATTACTTCGCTGAACGCGCGGCTGTTCCGCGCCACACAGGCGGACAAACCCGATGCGCAGCGCATCGGCGAGCTCAAACCTCAACTGGAAAAAGCCCGCCTGAATTACGAAGCCTTTCAGAGTTCGCTCTACCCCGCTCATCCCGAACTGAGAATACACCGTGGCGCGGCGCCGATTATCAAAGCGGAAGAGCTCATAGCCATGCTGCCGGACGCCGCAAGCGCATTACTCGAATATGTCGTGACGGAGGATGTGACTTACCTGTTCGTTGTGACTAATGCGCCAGGTAACCAGGCCGCCGAGATCCAGGTCTTCACCTTACCAATTAAACAAACGGAACTGGCGAAACGAGTCGAAAGCTTTCGCGATCAGCTCGCCAGGCGCGACCTCGGGTTCCGCGCTACGGCGCGCCAGCTCTACGACCTTCTTTTGAAGCCCGCGCAAGCGCTGCTGCGCGGCAAAACGAGTCTCGTCATCGCGCCTGATGACAAACTCTGGGAACTGCCGTTCCAGGCGCTGCTCGCCGACGACGACCGCTACGTGATTGAAAGGAGCGCCGTCTCTTACGCGCCCTCGCTGACGGTCTTGCGTGAAATGAAGGCGGCGCGCGCTCGCCGCCAGGCTGATCCGGCCGCCTTTACCTTGCTGGCGCTCGGCAATCCCGCCATTGGTCAAGAGACGATTGATCGCGCGACGCTGACGATGCGTGGCGGCAAGCTCGATCCGCTGCCCCAAGCCGAAGAGGAAGTGAAGGCTCTGGGGCGGTTGTATAGCGGGGAGCGCAGCAAAGTTTATATTGGCGCCGAAGCCCGCGAAGATCGCGTAAAGGCTGAAGCCGGCCAGGCCAGAATCCTCCACTTCGCCACCCATGGAACGCTCAACAACGCCTCGCCCATGTACTCCTACCTCGCGCTCGCCCAGGGGGATAAAAACGAAGACGGGTTGCTCGAAGCCTGGGAACTGATGCAAATGGATTTGAAAGCTGATCTGGCAGTGCTCTCCGCGTGCGAGACGGCGCGTGGGCGTTATGGCGCGGGCGAGGGCGTGATAGGGTTGACCTGGGCGCTGTTTGTCGCCGGCGTGCCGTCAACCGTGGTCAGCCAATGGAAAGTCGAATCGGCCAGCGCGCGCGACCTGATGCTGAATTTTCATCGCCAACTGCGCGCGCCGGCGGCGGCGAAAGTAACGAAGGCGGAAGCCTTGCGAGAAGCGGCGTTGAAGATGATGAAGAACGCGGGGACGAGTCATCCGTTCTACTGGGCGGGATTTGTATTGGTGGGCGACGACGGTAGCCCCCCTACGCCCCGGCCCTAGCGTTGTTTGGAGTTGAGCCGATCGCCGGCGTATACGATACGCTGGCCGAGGCGCAGAAAGCGCGGCAGCTCCACTCCTATTGTTTGGCGGAATTTATGGTTTTGAGCGCCGACTCGCTGCCACAAGTCCCGAAAGGGAAAGTCGCCATCGCCGCCATCAGTACAAAAGCCAATCTGGCGGAGTCGGCGGTAGCGGATTGTGCGCCCGCCCTGCGCATCCAGGTGGAAAAACTCAGCGCTCCGCGCTAATCATCGCTAGAGGCGCCTCAAGGAGATATCACAGACCATGCCGGACATTAAAGCCGCTTCTAGCGGTGGAAGTGTCAAGCTTCGATTCCCTTCTCCCGTCGCGCGTCCCACTTCATATACTTGCTCTTGCGGTACGATTCGACGGCTAGCCGCACGGCCACGATGCCGTAATAGCCGGTCATAACGTCGCACTTCAAAGCCTCGCCGCTGCGGATGGCGTTCTGCAGATTGCGGTGATGCAGCGCGATGTCCTCGCCGCCGGTCTTCTTGTGAACGATCTCCGGCTTGTTATTCTCCTTGTTGAAGCGCCCCTGCGGGCGTATGACGAAGCCTTCGCGGTTGAATTCGAGCGTGGCTTCGTGGCCGCGCAGCACGTGCGGGATGGGCGTGTCGTTGGCCATCGAGGAGAGCACGACGACCGAGAGGCCGTCCGGGTAATCGAGCATCATGTTGAACGTGTCGGGGATCTCCGCCGCGCTGTCGCGGAATTCCCACTTGCCGCCGACGGCGACGACGCGGTTGGGAAATTTCAGGTCGAGCGCGCGGATGATTCGCGTGATGCGATGGACGAAGAGATCGGTCGCGATGCCCCCCGAATAGTCCCAGTAGCGCCGCCAGTGCAGGAACCGATCGAGGTCGAACGGTCGCTTCGGCGCGGGGCCAAGAAACGCGTTCCAATCCAGGTTCTCGCCCGGTCGAACGTCCCTGTCCGGCTCATCGCTCACCCAGAAGTCGCCTTTGTGATTGCGAGAGTAATCGATCTGGGCCTGCACGACCCGACCGAGCTTACCCTCTTTGACGTATTTCTGCGCGGTCTCGTAAGAGTCGTCGCACATCCCCTGCACGCCGACCTGCATTTTGACCTTGGTCTCCTGAATCTTTTTGACGACCTGCTTCGCCTGCTCGATTGACCAGGTCATCGGCTTCTCGCAATAGATGTTCTTGCCGGCGTCGGCGGCGTCGAGCGTCATCCGGGCGTGCCAGTGCTCGGGCGTGACGATAGCTACATAATCGATGTCTTTATTGTCGAGAATCGCGCGATAGTCTTTGATCGGAGTCGCGCCGGTCGTCGCAGCCGCCTGATCGAGCCGCTTCTGATAAACATCGCAAACCGCGGCGATTTCGATATTATCCGTCTCCTTCATCCTCATCAGTGAAGGAATATGCGCTCCCTGCGCCAATCCGCCGCAGCCGATGATGCCGATGCGGAGGCGGCCGTTAGCGCCTTTAATTCTGTTTGCGCTCGCGGCTGTGGCGACTATTGAGGCCGCCGAAGCAGACACAAACGCGCGACGACTGATCTTGTTAGCGTTTTTCATAATTTACCTGTTTAATGAATTTCTATTTTAAATTACGTAGACGCGCAATTTATCGGGCCGGTTTCGAGATTGCTAGAACGATGAAAATAAGACAAATAGCACAAATAGGACAAATAGGACCTATTTGTCCTATTTTCTAAGGAGAGGCCTTGTTGCCGGAATC
>DASTMP010000298.1:0-73512 GCA_035714085.1 Blastocatellia bacterium | reverse complement strand
GTCGTCCTGGGCCAGTCGGGGAGGCTCCAGCGCCACCGGGCGCCAATCGCTCAGGGATTTTCATCGCGATGTTGTAGTGCGTCTGGCTGTCGCCGGCCGCCTGCGATTCGAAGAGATCTGGATTGATGGCGCATGCCGCGCGTCGCTTTACGGCATTAGCGGTGGAGAACGGTATTGTTATTACCTCTCGGGCTATGACCCGGCGTGGGCCAAACATAGTCTGGGAGGCGCCGTGATCTGGCTTTCCATCGCCGGCGCGGTCGAGCGCGGGGTGAAATTCTACGACCTGTTGCGCGGGGCAGAGCCTTATAAATTCGACTGGGCGAACGAAACCCGCGCCACCTTTGCGGTACAAGTGGCGAGCAACAGTCTGCCCGCGCGACTGACGGTCATGTACGATCGCGTCGCGGAAGCGGCGCGCGCCGCCGCGCATGCCCTTCTGCCGGCGGGGGCGCTGGCGTTTTGGCGCCGCCGGCGTCAGGATCGGATGCGCCGGTCAATGCTTGACGCCGGCGACAAGGAGTTATCGGCAATTGAAGAGAAGCGCCGTGATAAGGCTGTCGAGCTTGTGTCGTCCATTTTTGTGTCGTCCATGTTATTGTCGCTCTTCTGTCTTTAAACGTTGACGTAGAAATTTTATTGCCTATGGCGATTCGCAAATGCGCGCACAGTGGGCGACGATTTGTTTAATCGCCCTGTTTGCGACTATTGTCCAATCAGGAAAATGGGCGCGAGTAAAAAACTCGCGCCCGTAGCCCCGCACACGCGATCGCAAGCCGCTCTAGTTACTTTTTCAATATTGCGGCAATTCTTGTTTGCCTGGGAGAGGCAATATCATGGGCGCAAGCAAACTCACCCTTAAATAGCTTCGCCGCCATCGCCGTCTTGATGGGAATAATAGGAATCCTTGAAAGGATTTTGCGAAAGACTAAATATGGGATCAGCCTGGAAACATATGAGCCTACCTTTACGTTATCAGCGCCACGCAAAGTAACGATCACGACAAAATCGCAAGAACCTTTGCGCACCGCGATCTCATCCATCCCGATAACCTTCAGCCCGCCGAAGCTATTCCAGTTGACCGAGCGTCCCACACGGCGGTTGATTGCGCCCAAGATCGAAACGCCGGCTGTTTCCGCACAACTCACATGGAAGCTAAGTTTAGTATTTCGACAGCGACCGGTCTACCTGATCGGCCCAGGCCAGGATGCCGCCTTTCAGGTTCTTGATCTTCGTGAAGCCGGCCTTCTTCATTGCGTCATAAGCCTTCGCGCTGCGGCCGCCCATCTTGCAATGCACGACGATCTCCTCCTCGGGGCTGAGTTCATTGATGCGCCCCGCGAATTGGCCCAGCGGAATCAATCGCGCGCCGTAATTCTCCAGGTTGGCGATTTGCCATTCGTGCGGCTCGCGCACGTCAATGATCGTCACGCGTTTGCCGCTATCCAATAGTTGCTTGAGCTGGAGTGGAGTGATCTCCCAATCCGAAACCTCGGTCGCCGCAGGTTGCGGAGCCACGCCGCAGAACTGGTCGTAATCGATCAACTGTTTGATCGTCGGGTTGTCGCCGCACAAGGGGCAATCAGGATTGCGACGCAGCTTCAGCTCGCGGAACTTCATCTTCAGCGCGTCGAAGAGCAGTAACCGCCCGAGGAGCGGCTCGCCCTCGCCGAGGATCAGCTTGATCGCCTCGGTCGCCTGAATCACGCCGATGACGCCGGGCAGGATGCCGAGCACTCCGCCTTCCGCGCACGACGGAACCAGCCCCGGCGGAGGCGGTTCCGGATACAAGCAGCGATAGCAAGGCCCGCCGGCCTTCGGGTGGAAGACCGACGCTTGACCCTCGAACCTGAAGATCGAGCCGTAAACATTGGGTTTGCCGAGCAACACGCTGGCGTCGTTGGCCAGATAACGCGTCTGAAAATTGTCTGTCCCGTCAATGATGATGTCGTAGTCCTTGACGATGCCGAGCGCGTTCTCCGATCTGAGCGCAATCTCGTAAGTGTCAATTTGCACGTGTGGATTGATGTCGGACAGACGGTCTTTAGCGGATTGCAGCTTCTTGCGCCCGACATCTTTAGTGCCATGCAGAATCTGTCGCTGCAAATTGCTATGATCGACGACGTCGAAATCAACCAATCCCAGTCGCCCGACGCCCGCCGCCGCCAGATACAAACCCAGCGGCGAACCCAGTCCGCCCGCGCCGATCAAAAGAACGCTCGCGGCTTTCAGTTTCCGCTGACCTTCCAATCCGACTTCGGGCAGGATCAGGTGGCGGTTGTACCGAGCCAACTCGTCTTTGTTCAACTCGGGTAAATCGGCGATTCTTCCTTCGAAGGCCTCTTCGACCGCCGGGGTTGAGCCGCCTGCTATCGAAGGGACGATGCTGATCTCGTCTTTCTCTTTGATCACGGTGTCTTCTTTTTGCAGATAGCGGATGTCCTCGTCATTGATATAGACGTTGACGAAATTGCGCAGCTTGCCGTTTGCGTCGAAGAGGTGTTTGCGCAGATCGGGAAATTGCGCGGTCAATTTGCCCAGAGCCTCGCCGATCTGCGTCGCTTCGACTGTCACCGAAGCCTGGCCTCCGGCGTATTGGCGTAGAGCCGTAGGAATTGAAATGGATGGCATGACGTTCTCTCCTAAAAGATCAACCAAGAAGAAACGAAGAACACGAAGATTTCCCATATCCCTTCTTCGTGTTCTTCGTTTCTTCTTGGTTGATCTTCATTTTTATTAGTGTTCAATGGTCATCGTATCTTCGTCAAATTGCGAACGGTCTTCGCGCACCGTCCAGGCGCGCACTTCATCGGCTTGACCGTCACGCACCGCGACTATCAAGTATGACCATTCGATGAAGGGCGCGTGCTCCAGGTCGAAGCCTGAAGGTATCGCCGGATGATTCGGGTGCGAATGGTAATAACCCCAGACGCCCAGATGGCGCTTCGCCGCTTCGCGTTCGGCGCGCAGGTAATCGCGAGGATCAAGCTCCACGCGGTTGTGGCGCGAGTCCTTTCGTATGTTTTCGAGCGGCAATATCTCGCGGATGACGCGGGCGCCGTCCTCGACAACGCCCAGAAGCAAACCGCCGCATTCTTCGGGAAAGGTCCGCTCGCCGTGGCGTTTGATCTGTTCGAGTTGTTCAGGTGTCAGTTTAACGCTCATTGGTCATTAGTGGTTGGTGGTTGGTAGTTGGAGGTTGGCGCCTGGTGGCTGATTGAACCTGATACCAATCACAAACCACCAACTACCAACCACCGTTTCTCACTCCTCCCAGAATTTCTCGCTCAAATACCTGCTGGCGTCGTCGCACAGGACAGTAACGATCACGCCCTCATCGACCCGTTCGGCGACCTTCATTGACGCGACGACGTTCGCCCCGGACGAAATCCCGACGAACCACCCTTCGCGCCGCGCCAGTTGTTTGACCATCGCGTGCGCCTCTTCCGTGCCGACTTCGACTTCTTCATCCGCCAGCGCCGGATCGTAGATGCCTGGAACGATAGCCGTCTCCATGCGCTTCAATCCTTCGAGGCCGTGAAACGGAGAATCGGGTTGCATCGAGATCAGTTTGACTTCGGGTTTGAGTTCGCGCAACCGGCGACCTGTTCCGACGAACGTCCCGCTCGTGCCGACTCCCGCTACGAAATGCGTGATGCGTCCTCCGGTTTGTTCGAATATCTCGACGCCCGTAGTTTCGTAATGGGCGCGCCAATTGGCCGGGTTGTTGTACTGGTCCGGATAGAAATATTTGTCGGGGTTGGCGGCCACGATTTCTCGCACGGCCAGAATTGCGCCGTCTGAGCCGGCGAGCGGATCGGTCAGGACAAGCTCGGCGCCGAAAGCTTCCAGAATGCGCTTGCGCTCTTCGCTCGCGTTCTTCGGCAGGCAGATCTTGACCCGGTAACCCCGCGCGGCGGCGATCATCGCGTAGGCGATGCCCGTGTTGCCGCTCGTCGAGTCGATGATGGTCTTATCGTGAGTGAGCGCGCCCGCGCGCTCGCCTTCGAGGATCATGTTCAGCGCAGGCCGATCTTTGACCGAGCCCCCCGGATTCGCCCATTCCGCTTTGCCGTAAATTTCTACGCGCGGATTCCCAACCAGATTGGCAAGCTTGATTAGAGGCGTGTTTCCGATGAGATCGAGCAAAGACGCGGGCGCGCTGTTAGAGGCTACAACAACAGCGCGTGTCAGTGATGGCATAATGATTCATGCTCGCCATATATTTCATCGGTCTTCAGTCAGTGATGAAAGAAATAAATAACTACGCGGGCATCATAAACTACGCGGCGCCAGAACTCAATGCCTTATTTTTCAGCCTGGAGGCGGACATAGCTCAAGAGACAGCCTAAATATCCGAACCGCGCGAACCAGATCTGTTTCCCCCGCCATTCGAACTCACTTGCGACCGTTCTGAGCATCTCAGCCCCTGCGGCGAGTTGCTGCGGGGTGAAGGCGCTTTTCACCGCTTGCAATTCTGTTTCGGCTTTCTGGCGCAAATCCTTGTCTCGAATAGATGACAGGTTGGGATTGAGAAGTTCTCGTGGCGCGCGCGCCGCTCTTTCGACGAACCGCTCGATCTCTTCGCTCGTCAACTGAACGAATGGTTGCTGGTCTTCCGGATAAAGCAGCGTCGCCATCGCCCAGGGGACACTGCCCGTCAGGTAAACGCGCCTGCGGTTGATCAAGCCGGGCTTGCTCTCCCGTTCTCCGCGCAGCGCTTGTCTGAAGGCGTCGGCGGCGCCGTGATGAACGCTCATTGTGACGAAATCGTACCTGGGCGGCGCGTTTGACGGATACTTCAGCAACTGGTAGCCGCCGAGTGTGCGGTCGCCGTTGATCTCAATCAGCGCGGAAGAATTTCGGTTATCAATCTGGGTGTCGCCGACCTTCCACAGCCGTGAAATCGTACCAACGACGCTCAATTGGATCTCGGTCTCGACATCGAGGAAGGTGAGCGATTTGCCGGTCGCCTCGCTGATGGCTTTGACCAGACCTTCCGGGCGGTCAGCCCCCAGTCCGCTACTGCCGATCAGGAAGACACGCTCAGGCTGAGCCTGGGACTGCTGTCTCAATCGGGTCAGCAGTTTTAACACAGTCTGGGCGGCTTCCTTGGCGGCTTGCGGAGCAAACTGCCCGTCGTCGGCGCGTCCCAGCGCGAGGCGGATATTTTCTGAATAGATGAGTTTGAGACCGGACTCTTCTTCGCTTCTGGAAACGCGCAGCGCGATCGCCCTGATCCCTTCAGTGGTGAGTTCGATGCCGGCGTAGATTTCTCCGGGCTGGGTCAATAGCGCTTGCCACCCCGACTGCGCTTCTCCCGACTGAGCTATGGACGTGGCATTGAGACAGTGAAGCAGGAAGCTTAGAGAAGCGATCGCCTTCAGAATATTGCGGGCGTTGACTGAAGGGGGAATCAGCCGAATCTTTGGATTCATAGTTCAATACTCATCCCAATTATTTCGAACTGGGGGCGAATACGAAGGTCAAGACGCTCTTCACTCTGACAGGCGCGCCGTTGAGGGACATGGGTTCGAAGACCCATTTACGCGCCGCCTCAACGGCTGCGTTTCGCAGCGCGAGGTGACCGCTGATGGCCGTAGCCTCGACGACAAGCCCTGCGTCCGAGACGGTAATCTCCACCTCGACAGTCCCCGTGGCGTTCATCTTCTTGGCGGTCGGCGGGTAGGTCGGTTTGACTTTATTGATAGCGCGGCTTAGCAACGCGCTTTCCGGAACCTGCTCGAGGGCTGAAGTTGAGGGCGGCGGGGGCGCCGCAGGCGGCTCCTCCGCCTGGCTCGGGTCATCGGTTACAGGCGGAGCGCTTGACGACGGCGGCGCCAGGTATCGAAATGGCGCGATGGTCAACGCCGAATCCGTTTTTATCGCGGGCAGATCGGCGACCCGATGTTTCGCGCTGGCCACTGAATGGCCGTCCGGAGCGCGCAACGTCCCCGGCAGATCGCTCAACCTGCGGACTTGATAGAACCGTTCCTTCTGTTCGATGACCGCGCGGAAGAAGGTGGGCTTTCCGGCCAGCCCTTTTTTGAAAGTCCCTACACTGATTGCAACGAATACTTTGCGTCCGTCCGGCAAGCTGGCGTTGACTTCCGCGCAGGCGGGCAGATCTTGCCCCGTCTCGCCCGGGGTGACGATCTGCTCGCCGCATTCGGTCAGTTGCCAGACCACGCCTGCCTTCGGGCCGATGATCTCGTTGAACCAATTCGCGAAGGGGCGGTCGGGCAGCGCCCCGTCAAGTTCAAAAGCGGACATCTCTTGCGCCGAAGATATTGCCTGCTTCTCGAACGGTCCTACCTGAGGCGCGCCAGCCATCCAGATACATAATACATTCGCGATCACAAATATCTTCATATTTGCCCTCGCGTTAAAAGTTCAACTTCGCCCCGAGTTGAATAGTACGCGCCGCATACGCCGAGGTGAAGCCACAGAATTGGCTTGCCGTGTTCTGCGGAAGGCCTGGGATGCGTACATCGTAAACTCCATACTGACTGAGGTAGAGCGCGCCACCGGTGACGTTATTCACATCTTTGAAGTTGGTCCGGTTGAAGAGATTGAACGTGTCGAATATGAGTTCGAGCGCGACCGGGCTGTCGGCGTTGAAGCGGATTCGACGTCCTACTCTCAGATCAGTGGTGAAGAACATCGGCCCCAGGCCGGTGTTGCGTCCTACCGCAAACGGGCGGTCGTTGTTGTTGTTGTCGAGGTTGACGTCAATTCCCGTTTGGATGTTGAAGGGGAAACCGCTGCGCGCCGTGACGATCGGCGAAAGGTAAAAATCGGCGAGCGCCCGCTCGTACCAAGGATTGCCGCTCCCTCCATTGAACGGGCTTTCTAAGACCGCCGCGAGCGACAGTCTGTGGCGCACGTCGAAAGACGAAAGGCCGCGGTCGGCCCTGACGTTGGTCGGGTCTTGCGGCCCCAGCGCGAAGTTGACGTCGTCGGCATCGCCGATCGTTTTGCTGAAAGTGTAGGACCCGATCACCTGGTAATGGCGGTTGAATCGCTTGTTCACTGACACGGCCACTCCGTGGTAGGTCGAGTTGCCGGCTGACTCGAACACGTAATCCGCCACACGCGTCGGGTCGACGCGTCCGGTCAATGCCGGGCGGCCAAGCGCGTCGAGCATTGTTGGGTCCGGCCGCGCGTTGGCCTGCCGGGGGCGGATGAGCTTCACGCCGCGATTGAACAGATAGTTAATAGAGACGTTCCAGTCGTGTCCGATCTGTCGGTCAATGCCGATGCTGCCCTGGGCGCCATATCCGTTTACCGTGTTCGGGTCCAGCCGCACCAGCAGACGGTTGAAGCTGGTCGCGCGCGTCAAGCCGAGCAAGTTCGAATAGGCCGATTCCGGAATGATGCCGGTCGAGGGGTACGTCAACAGCCCCTGCGCGAGCAGTTGCTGGTAGAAACAAAATGACGGAGGCGCGCTATTCGCGGGCGCCTGGCCGCAAGCAGAAGTCGGCGAGATCGGCGTCACGCGCGGGTCGGCTGTGACCAGAAGAGTGCTGATCGCCCCATTCGACAGAATGGAGGGAATAAACGCTATGCCGGTGAAAAGCGATTGGTAGTAGACGCCGACGCCACCGCGGATAACCGTCCGCTGGTTATTGAAAGGGTCGTAAGCGAAGCTGATGCGAGGGCCGAAATTATTGCTGTCGCGCGGCGCGCCCGAAGGTTGCAGATCGTAGTCATAGCGCAGGCCGAAACTCATATATAAATTCGATCGCGCCTTGAAACCGTCTTGCAGGTAAAGCCCAAGGATCCCTCCGGTGAGCTGCGCGGTTGGGGAGCCGAAGCCCTGATTGATCGAGCGCGCGAAGCCGAAGCCCATCTGCTGGACGGCGGTCAACGGTTGCGTCGTGATCACCGGCGCGAGGTCGGGCCGTCCCAGCCCGCCCGCCGCGGTAGGAGTCGAGAGCGCCGTGACGAGTTGCGCCGCCGGACCGGCGCCCAACACCTGGCCCAGCGGAATGGGCAACTGGGCGAAGTCGATGAGACCGCCGAGAAAGACGGCGCTGACCGTGTCTATGGTGTAGCGGTTGTAATCGGCGCCGAATTTGACGTTGTGCCTGCCGCGCGACAGGCTGAAGTTGTCGAGGAACTGAACACGCCGTTGCGTTCGATCCGAAGGTGAAGAGAACTCCCGGCCGAAGAAGCCGATGCCGGCCACCTGGTAGCGCGGGCCGAACGGATCCACAGTATCAACATTATAGACATTGCGAATGTTCTGGAATCGGAATTCATTTGACGATCCGTTGCGGAAAACGTGCGTCTCGCCGAGAACGAAGGTGTTGTCTCGACTTCCTATATCGAAGCCCGCCGAGGGCGCGAATTGGCCGCCGACGCCGACGTTATGCTGACTGTCGTTGGTCAGACTGTAACGGAGGAAGAGAAAATCCTGTTCGTTCAAACCGTAGTCGACCCGGACGCTGCCCGTGCTCGCATTCTGGGTTACCGGGAATGCCCCGTTCGAGCTGGTGAGCAGGTTGTAGGTGTGGCGGGCGCCCGGAATCGGGCTGTTCGGAGCTGTGGTCAGCAGCGCCTGGAGTTGTAGACCTTGCGCGACCAGCGCCGGCGCGCCCGATCCGATCAGTGTGGAGATCAGGTCCTGCTGTCCTGCGGTGGGCTGCAAGATTGAACGATCGGCCAGGATCGTCGTGAAAGCCGATTCCCGCCGGATCAGGCCTTCGAAAGCCGTGAAGAAGAAGGCCCTGTCTTTCCTGATCGGCCCGCCGAAGGTGAAGCCGGGCTGGTTGCGCTTGAAGGGCGCATCCTTGTACTGCGCCGTGGCGAAGGTGTTGCGCGCGTCGAGCCGCTCGTTGCGGAAATAGTTATAGACGTTTCCATGAAACTGATTCGTGCCGCTTTTCGAGACGATGTTGATGACGCCACCTGTGGCGCGCCCAAACTCGGCGTCATAACCGCTTCGGTTGATCTGGAATTCGTTCACCGCCTCCTGGCTGATGGTCGGGCGCACGCTATTGTTGGTTGTGTCGTTGTTGTCCACGCCGTCAATCTGGACGCTGTTGGCGCGCCCGTTCTGGCCGGCGAATGAAAGGCCTGAAGTCGTTAAAGGTCCGACCTGGTTGTTCGTGATCGTCGGACTTTCCTCCACCACGCCCGGAGTCAGCCTTGCGAAGTCGAGAAAGTTGCGGCCGTTGATCGGCAGCTCGTTGATCGGCCGTTGAGTGATGGTCGAGGACTGGTGCGTGCGCTCGTTCTCGATCAACGGCGCGTCGGTCTCGACCACTACCGCTTCTTTAGGGCCCCCTATCGCCATCTCGAAGTTGAGCTGCAAAGTCTGACCTACAGTGAGCATGACCCCTTTTTTGATTTGCGTGTTGAAGCCGTTGAGTTCGATCTTCACCTCGTAAACGCCGGGTTGCAGAAGCGGAATGCGATAGACGCCATTCGCGTCCGTCGTGGCGCCGCGCGCCAGTCCGGTGGCGAGGCTGGTCGCCGTGACGGCGGCCCCGCGTATGGGCAATTTCGACGAGTCGGAGACCGTCCCGGTCAAGTCAGCGGATGAACTTCGCGCCTGCGACAAGGCAGACGAGGCCCCCAGGCTGAGAGCGCTGAGCAGGCAAATGACTTTTGCGATTTGTTTCAGCATATGATCTCCAAATTGTAAATCTCTTGACAAGCGGCGGCGCTTACCACTCGACAAGCGGCGGCGCTTAGATTATGAAACTGTTTATCGCCCGCCCGCTTTCAAATAGCAGACCCGGGGGATGTGATTGGTTTTGTGGGGGGACAATGCGAACGACACCGTGAGGCCCTTTTTTGCACGATGCTTGATTCTGGTGGCAAGAGTCGTGTCAAGAGAACACTACAACCACTTTCTGGGAGCGCTCATCCTGCAATTATCCCGGCGCACATTTCACGCCTTGGCTGTGAGGAATGATGAAAATGGGGCTATTTGTTGATCCCTTCCAACACCCTCTCATCAAGAACGAGGGTCTGAAAGTTCCCGGGGCAAGATATTAATTACAGATTTGCCTAGCACAGGCGCTTACAACCTATACATTTCAGGTCAGAAAGTCAATGATTGGTTGTCAGAGCTGCCATAATCAGATGAATTTTTTTTGGAAGGATTCATTGGCATACTTTTTGAATCGGGCGTGACAGGCGTGAGATAAGCAAAGAGCGATACTGACCAGGCAATAGCCCTCAGCGCTCCTTGTAATCTACCGCGCGTTCTCGCGCTTAAATCGGGTTTCAAATGCGTATACGGATCAGCGCAGTGAGCGGTGGCGAGCGTGACTCAATGTGAAGCGCGCTCGCCACCGCTCACTGCGCCGATCCGGCGCGTCATCCTATATATGCAATCGCAAATTGATCTAGATGGCGCAGTTGATTCCATTATCTATTTTTCGCCGGGAGCGAAGACGAAGGTCAAGACGCTACTCACTCTGACAGGCGCGCCGTTGAGAGTCGTCGGTTCGAAGACCCATTTACGCGCCGCCTCCTCGGCTGCGCTTCGCAGCGCGAGGCGCCCACTGATTGCCGTAGCCTCGACGACAAGCCCTATTTCCGAAATGGTAATCTCAACCTCGACTTTCCCTATAGCGTTCATATTCTTGGCGTTCGATGGGTAATCCGGTTTGACTTTAGTGATAGCCCGGCTTTGCGACATGCTTTCCGGAACCTGCACGAGGTCTGAAGTTGAGGGCGGCGGGGGCGCCGCAGGGGGCTCCTCCGCCTGACTCTGGTCGCCGGTCACAGGCGGAGCGCTTGAAGGCGGCGCCAGGTAGCGAAATGGCGCGATGGTCCACGCCGGATCCGTTTTTATCGCGGGCAGGTCGGCGACCCGATGTTCCGCGCCGCTTGCAGAAGGTCTGTCCGTGGAGCTTAACATCTCCGGCAGATCGCTCAACCGGCGGACCTGGTAGAGCAGTTCGTTCTGTTCGATGACCGAGCGGAAAAAAGAGGGCTTTCCGGTCAGCCCCTTTTTGAATGTCCCGACACTGATTGCGACGAATACTCTGCGTCCGTCCGGCAATCTGGCGGTGATTTCCGCGCAGGCGGGCAGATCTTGCCCCGTCTCGCTAGTGGCGACGATCTGCTTGCCGCATTCGGTCAGTTGCCAGACCACGCCTGTCTTCGGGCCGACCAGTTCGCTGAACCAGCCCGCAAAGGGACGGTCGGGCAGCTCCCCATCGAGCTCGGAAGCGGACATCTCTTGCGCCGAAGATATCGCCTGATTATCGAACGATCCTACCTGAGGCGCGCCGGCCATCCAGACACATAATACATTCGCGATCACAAATATCTTCATATTTGCCCTCGCGCTAAAAGTTCAACTTCGCCCTGGACTGAATGATGCGCGGCGCATACGCCGAGGTGAAGCCACAGAACTGGCTTGCCGTGTTCTACGAGCATAAGACCTCCAAAATGTAAACCTCTGGACAAGCGGCGCCTGCTACCACTCGACAAGCGGCGCCACTTACCTCTATTTAACTGATTCTCGCCGTCCTACTTTCATAAAGCAGGCAGGGGGAATGCACTCGGTTTATGGGGGGACAATGCTAATGGCGCCGTGAGGCTGCTTCTTTGCACGGCGCTTGATTCGGTGACAAGAGTCATGTTGAGGGAACACTACAACCACTTCGTGGAAGCGCTCATCCTACAATTATGCTAGCGCGCATTCTCGCGCTTTAGCTATGGGGAATGCTGAAAAGGGGATTCTTTTGGATTCCTTCCAACAACCTCTCTTCAAGAATGAGGGGTTGAAGGTTCCTGAGGAAAGTAACTGGGTCACAGGGTTGTTTATAACAAACGCTGATAACCTATCTATTTTACGCTGGAAAGTCAATGGGGGCGGCTTCGGGAATACTCGCCGGTCAGCGGGAATATGACCGGCGCGATCGGTCCGACAATCAGATGAGCTTTCTTCAAATGCGCTTTGGTCGTAGCTGACCTCCGAAGCCCGCTCTCTCGTGGCTATAGTTTATTTACGTGTAATCCGTACTCGATGCTTTCGACGATCGCCCGCCAGGTGGCGGCGATGATGTTCTCGCCCACACCCACGGTATTCCACGATCGTTCGCCGTCGCTGGTCTCGACGTGGACGCGGGTCTTGGCGGCCGTAGCGTTCTCTCCATCCAGGATGCGGACTTTGAAGTCGATCAGGTGGAAGCGTGTGATCTGCGGGTAATGCTGCGCCAGCGCTTTGCGCAGAGCCTGGTCGAGCGCGTGCGCGGGGCCTACTCCCAGACTGGCCGTGTGCATCTCGGCGCCGCCGATCTTCACACGGACGACGGCTTCGGGATCGCCCGATGAACCGATCCAGACCCGGTATTCGACCGGCTCGAAAAAATTGTCGCGGCGACCGAGCGCGCTCCAGGCCAGCAGCCGGAAAGAGGCCTCGGCGTCCTCGAAGGAATAGCCTTCGTGCTCGAGCGATTTCAACTGCGCCAACAAACGGCGCGCGGCTTCGGGGTTCTTGTTGAACTCCTCGCCCAGTTCATCGGCTTTGAATCGGATGTTGCTGACGCCAGATTGATCGCTGATCAAGACCCGGGTCTCGTTGCCCACATCTTCCGGATGGATGTGCTCGTAGGTCTCCTTGGCTCGCGCCACGGCTGAAACGTGAATGCCGCCCTTGTGCGCAAAGGCGCTGCGACCGACAAAGGCCGCGCGTTCGTTCGGGACCAGGTTGGCCACCTCGTTTATGTAGCGGCTGGCGCGGGTGAGCAGCTTCAATTTGCCGTCGGGCAGGCATCGGCGATTCATTTTCAGTTCCAGATTCGGGATCACCGAACAGAGGTTGGCGTTGCCGCACCGTTCGCCGTAGCCATTGAACACGCCCTGCACGTGCGTCGCGCCCGCCTCGACCGCTGCGAGCGAATTCGCGACGGCCAGTTCGCTGTCATTGTGGCAATGAATGCCCAGCTTGGCGTCCGGGAATCTGGCGCGAACCAGCGCCACGGTCTCGGCGATCTGTTCGGGCAGACTGCCGCCGTTCGTGTCGCAAAGGATGATCGTTTCGGCGCCGGCGACGAGCGCGGCGTTCAGCGTGTCGAGCGCGTATTCCGAATTGGCGCGGAATCCGTCGAAGAAGTGTTCGGCGTCATATAGCGCGCGGCGACCGAGCCGTTTCAAATGGCTGATGGTGTCCGCGATCATTCGCAGATTCTCTTCGAGCGTGGTCTTGAGCGCGATGTCGACGTGAAAGTCCCAGGATTTGCCGAAGATCGTCACGACCGGCGTTTCGGCGGCGAGCAGTCCCTGGACGATGGCGTCGTCAGCCGCGACGGCGTTCGCGCGTCGAGTGCTGCCGAACGCGGCAAGCGCCGCGGTGTTGAACCGCAGCGACTTCGCGCGCTCGAAAAATTCCACGTCCTTGGGATTCGCGCCGGGCCAACCGCCTTCGATAAAAGTGACGCCGATCTCGTCCAGAGCGCGCGCGATCTTGATCTTGTCCTCGACCGAGTAGGCCAGCCCTTCGCCCTGCGCGCCGTCGCGCAACGTCGTGTCGTAAACCTCTACAGCGGATTCTTTCATTTAGTTTTTCGCCTTATCCACGAGCTTGTTCGCCGCCAGCCACGGCATCAACCCGCGAAGCTGCGCGCCGACTTCTTCGATCTGATGCTTCTTTTCGGTCTCGACCAGGCGTGTGAAATGGGGCTTGCCAGATTCGGCCTCGGCCATCCATTCGTCGGCGAACTGTCCCGATTGAATCTCGGCCAGAATATCCCGCATTTTCTGTTTGACTTCGGGGCCGATGACGCGTTTACCGCGCGTCAGGTCGCCGTATTCGGCGGTGTTCGAGATCGAATAACGCATGTTCGTGATGCCGCCCTCGTATAGCAGGTCGACGATCAGCTTCATCTCGTGCAGGCATTCGAAGTAGGCCATCTCCGGCGCGTAGCCCGCTTCGACCAGAGTCTCGAAGCCGGCCTGGATCAGCGCGGTCAATCCGCCGCAGAGCACCGATTGTTCGCCGAAGAGATCGGTCTCGGTCTCCTCTTTGAAAGTCGTTTCGATCACGCCGGCGCGCGTCCCGCCGATCGCCCGCGCGTAAGCCAGGCCGACTTGCCTGGCGTCGCCGCTCGGGTCTTGCGCGATGGCCAGCAGGCAGGGCACGCCGGCGCCGCGTTCGTATTCGCGGCGAACCAGATGTCCGGGGCCTTTCGGCGCGACCATAAACACATTGACGTCAGTAGGCGGAACGATCTTTTTAAAGTGGATCGAGAAGCCATGCGCGACGGCCAGGTATTTACCGGGTTTGAGATGCGGCTCGATCTCGCGTCTGTAGATGCCCGGAGTCAATTCGTCCGGCGTCAGCATCATCACGATGTCGCCGCGTTCTGCGGCGTCGGCGACGGGCAGAACTTCCAGCCCCGCCGATTGAGCTTTTGCGACCGACGGGCTGTCGGAGCGTAGCCCGATGATGACGTCGCAGCCGCTGTCTTTCAAGTTGTTCGAGTGGCCGAAGCCCTGCGAACCGTAGCCGATTACCGCGATGCGCTTGCCCGCAAGGGCTTTCGGGTCGGCGTCGTTGTCGTAATATATCTTCATCTTTCAGGTTTCAGGTTTCAGGTTTCAGGTTTCAGGTTTCAGGTTTCAGGTTTCAGGTTTCAGGTTTCAGGTTTGTCATTTTTCTTCTGACACCTGACACCTGACACCTCACACCTTTTCGTTGAGCGTTATCTCGGAAAACTCTTCATCGTCGTCTTTCAATCGGTGCGCTTTGATGTGGGCGACCCGCGTCATCGCGACCGTGCCCGTGCGGACGATGTCCCTAATGCCGATCGGTTTAAGCAGCTCGATAAATGCGTTGAGCTTTTCGGCGTTGCCAGTCAATTCGACTATGAAAGCGTCGTTCGATACGTCGACGACCCTGGCGCGGAAGATTTCGACCAGGCTCAAGACCTCCTGCCGCTCGACGCCCTGATGAGCGTTGACGGTCAGCATGACCATCTCGCGTTCGACGTGCGGGCTGGCGGTCAGGTCGGTGACCTCGATCACCCTGACCATCTTGCGCGATTGTTGAAGTATCTGCTCGATGACGTGGTCGTTGCCGTGTGTGGTCAACGTCATCCGCGAGACGCCCTCTTCGAGAGTCTGCGCCACGCAGAGCGTGTCAATCTGATAGCCACGCGCGCTGAACAAGCCCGCGATCCGCGCCAGCATTCCGTATTCGTTCTCGACGAGTAATGAAATCGTATGTCTCATAATTAGGTATCAGGTGTCAGGTGTCAGGTGTCAGGCGCCAGGCGTCGGGTTCCAGGTTTAAGTTGCTTGCGATGACCGTAAGCCACTGACTCTTGAAACCTGAAACCTTGAGCCTATGCCAGAATCATATCCTTCAACGCAGCTCCGGCCGGCACGATCGGAAACACGTTCTCTTCCCGCGCCACCTGCATTTCGATCAACGCAGGCCCAGGAATGTTCAATCCCTTCTCCAGCGTGTGTGTGACCTCGCTCGCCCTGGTCGCTCGCAGCGCGGGCACTCCGTAAGCCTCCGCAAGCTTGACGAAATCCGGCGCGACCTCCATGTCGCTGTGCGAGTAGCGATGCTCGTAGAACTGCTCCTGCCACTGTCGCACCATTCCCAGGTAGCCGTTATTGATCAGCAGAATCTTGACCGGAATGTTGTACTGTTTGACAGTGGCCAACTCGTTCATCGACATCTGGAAGCCGCCGTCGCCGACGACCGCGACGACCAGGTCTTTCGGGCGCGCCACTGCGGCGCCCATCGCGGCGGGGAAGCCGTAACCCATCGCGCCGAGCCCGCCGGAGTTGAGCCAGTTGCGCGGCGTGTCGAAGCCGTAAAGCTGCGCCGTCCACATCTGGTGCTGGCCCACGTCGGCCGAAACCACCGCCTGGCCTTTGGTGATGCGCTTGAGTTCATGAATGACGTACTGCGGCTTGATGACTTCGTCTTCTTCCTTGTACCAGAAAGGATGCCGCTGTTTCCATTCGGCGATCTGCGCATGCCAGGTGGCTCGTGGCGTGACTCGCGCGCCGGAAGACAATTGGTCGTCAAGCTCGGTGAGCATCTGACGGACAACTGTCTTCGCGTCGCCGACGACCGGGTAATGGCACCGCACGTTTTTGCCGATACACGAAGCGTCAATGTCGACGTGAATGAATTTTGCGCCCACCGCAAAATCGCTCAGCTTTCCGGTCACGCGGTCGTCGAACCGCGCGCCGATAGAAATCAGCAGGTCGCAATTGTTGACGGCCATGTTCGTCCAGTAACCGCCATGCATCCCGAGCATCCCCAGACTCAGCGGATGGCTCGCCGGGAACGCGCCCAGGCCCATCAGCGTGCAGGTCGTGGGTAGATTCAGTTTTTCAGCTAGTTGGCGAAGCTCTTCGCTCGCGCCCGCCGCGATCGCGCCGCCGCCGATATAGAGTACCGGGCGAGATGCTGAAACCATCGCCTCGACCGCGCGCCTGACCGCCTTCGGTTCGCCGTAGACTTGCGGCTTGTAGCTGCGCATCTCGATGCTTTCGGGATAGCTGAATTCAATCTCCTGGGCGGTCATGTCTTTCGGCAAGTCTACGAGCACCGGGCCGGGCCGGCCGGTCGAGGCGACGTGAAACGCCTCCTTGACCGTCGGCGCAAGTTCCTCGACGTGTTTGACAAGATAATTGTGCTTGGTGCAGGAGCGAGTGATGCCCGTCAGATCGGCCTCCTGAAACGCGTCGTTGCCGATCAGATGAGTCGGGACCTGGCCGGTGAAGACGACCACGGGCAGCGAATCCATAAAGGCGTTGGCGATGCCCGTGACCGCGTTGGTCCCGCCGGGGCCCGAAGTCACGAGCGCGACGCCGGTCTGGCCCGTGGCCTGGGCGTAACCAGCGGCGGCGAACAGCGCGCCCTGTTCATGTCGCACCAGGTAATGACCGATGCCGAGCGCCGCTTCTTGCTTGGCAAGCTCATCGTAAATGTGCAGCACCGCGCCGCCGGGGTAACCGAAGATGTGTTTGACGTTTTCGCATCGCAGCGCTTCAAGCAGTATCCGCGCCCCACGCATTTTCATAAGTCCACCTCGAATAATTTCTATTGCCGCGCAGCAATCGCTCGCGGCGCCGTACCAAAACATCGAATGATTTCTATGCCACTCGCTTGCGCGCGCGGCTCCAAACTCGAATACCTTCTATTCAGGTTTTACGCCGACAATAATGATTGTCGGATAGTGAAAGTGAATCTCCCCGCCCCGCCTGTGCGCGCCCATGCCCAAAGTGTCAGTCATAAGGTCGTCCGAGAAGATCTGACGCAGCTTTTCTTCATCGCCAGGATTGGGAAATGACGCGGCTAGCGTCTTCTCAAGTTCGAACTCGACTTTGCAGAAAGCGGTCCTCACGTTGACCAGCCCAGCTTCGCGCGCCATCCGTAATAATTCCTCCGGGGGCATCGCCCGGACGTGAGAGGGATCGCGCAGCTTTTCCATCCGGTTGTAAGCGTCGACCTTGCTTGATTCTGGCGCGGCGTCCATCACCATGACTCTGCCGCCCGGTTTGAGCGCGCGCATCATCTCGGCCAACGCGGCCCCCGGATCGAGCAGGTGATGGAACGAATAGCGCGTTACCACGAGCGAGAACGACTCGTCAGGAAAAGGGAGCGATAGAATGTCGCCGACCCGCCATGTCAGGTTCGTTAAACCCATTTCCGCCTGCCGAGCTTTCGCCCGTTCGATCATCGCCGGTGTGATGTCAATTCCCGTGACGCGCGCGGCGGCCTTCGCTAACGCGCAAGCCGTCAACCCGGGCCCGCAAGCCACATCCAAAACTACGTCTTGCGGAGTGACGCCGCAGGCGCCCACCATCAAATCCAAAATCTCTTCGCTGGAAAGCTGCGGCTTTTGCGAGAAGGGAATCGCCTGTTTCGTGAACTGGTCGACGATGGATTGGTTGTGAATCTGGTGGTTCATAACTGACGCGCGAAATTTCACGCTAAAAACGAAAATCCCGGCGGCCTTTTCAGCTCGCCGGGATTTGGAATCTCTTGCCTTACTCTTTTTCAGGCTATCCAATCGGCGAGCCGCGCCGGAATAATCGCTATCGCGATAATAATGCTTACTACAATAACATTGAGAATAGGCCGGCCGACGCGCAGCTCCGCCTGACGGCCATAGGCCGCCAGGTCGAGCGCGCTTTGGAAACGACGATTGGACATTCGATTTTTCAACCTGAAGAAATGGGCTGCCCCAAACAGGCCAGGGCAGTATAGGTCATCGCTGTCTATATCGTCCACTTAATACTTTTTATCAAAAAATAAATCGCGCTTATTATATGTATCGTCGAACCAAGCCGCCCAATTCTGTCGTGCTGACGCGCTTCGGCTGGCTCTTCAGATCGTGTGTGCCGTAGCCATTGGCGAGGGCCTTGCTGATCGCGTCTTCAAGCGCCTTCGCCTCACGTTCGAGTTTACAGCTATATCGGAGCAGCAGCGCCGCCGAAGCGATCGCGCCGAGCGGATTGGCGACGCCTTTACCCGCAATATCAGGCGCGGAGCCGTGAACAGGCTCGTAGAGGCCGACTTTCCCCCCGATACTCGCCGACGGAAGCATTCCGAGCGAACCGGTCAACACCGCGGCTTCATCGCTCAAAATGTCGCCGAATAAATTCTCAGTCACGATCACGTCGTAACTGGTCGGGCGCGTCACCAGCGCCATCGCGCACGAATCGACGTAGCCGTGTTCGAGCGTCACGTCGGGATAGTCCGCCGCGACGCGCGTCACGACCTTGCGCCAGAGTTGCGAGCTTTCGAGCACGTTGGCCTTGTCAATTGAAGTGACTTTTTTACGCCGGACGCGCGCCGCTTCGAAAGCCACGCGCGCGACGCGTTCGACTTCAGGCGCGGTGTAGGCCATTGTGTTCAGCCCACGCTCATCGGTCAGTTCGCGCGGCTGGCCGAAATACGCGCCGCCCATAAGCTCGCGCACAATCAGCAGGTCGGTCCCGCGCACAATCTCTGTCTTGAGCGGCGAAGCCTCGATCAACGGCTCGTGCAGGAACGCCGGGCGAAGATTGGCGAAGACGCCAAGACCCGCGCGCAACCCGAGCAAGCCGGTTTCGGGCTTGAGCTTCGGAGGGTTATTGTCGTATTGCGGCGCGCCTACCGCGCCGAGCAACACGGCGTCGCTCGCCAGGCAGGCTTGCAATGTGGCGTCAGGCAGCGGCGCATCAGTTTTGTCCAAGGCCGCGCCGCCTATCAACTGTTCGTTGAATTCAAAATCGTGACCGAATTTCTTCGCGATTATTTCGAGACAAGCCACGGCCTCGCGCGTCACTTCAACGCCGATGCCGTCGCCAGGTAGAACTGTGATCTTTGATTTCATTGGTCCAGATTGTGATTACGGCCGATCCAAGGCAATGTAATCACCGGTTTTGATATGTTCGAGAGTCATTTTGAGATCCGATTCGAGTCGTTTCACCACGCTCAATTTGTTTGATGGGAATTCGATGATTACCAGCTTACGACCTTTCAGGTTTTGCTGATAACGGATGTTTTTATCCGCAGACAGGAAAACCTCGAAATCGTTCTCAGCGAGTTCCAACAGGGCGCCATTTTCGATGCCTGCCCAGCCCATCTCTTGGACCGTCTTGGCGTCGTGACCGGTCAGAAGCCGTTTCAGATATCGCGGAAGACTTTCGTCAATCAATATTTTCATCAGGCGGCTGCTTTTTCCAGTACGCTTTCCGAAGCCCATTCAAGCAATTTCAAAGCCTGTTCGCGGCTGACCGTCGGAAAGTTGTCGAGGAATTCATCCAGGCTGCAACCATCCGCCAGATAATCGAATAGCGTTTGCGCAGGCACTCGCGTTCCAACAAAGACCGGCACACCGCCCATGATCTCAGGGTTTGTATGTATTGGCATTGTGTTTGTCGTTGTGTTCATAGCCTACACATTTTAACGCCATTGATGGCCGGATCGCTAAGCCGCGCTCTTCGCTTTCTTCTGGATGTGCGGCAGCAAACCGCCGTCTTCGATCAATTCGCGCGCGAAATCGCTCAGCGGAACGAAGCCCGCTTCCTTGCCGCTCGTCAGATTGCGCAAACGTCCGGCGGCCAGATCGACCTCGACCTCATCGCCGGTTTGCGCGATCTCCACGGCCTCGGGGCATTCGATCGCCAGAAAGCCGTTGTTGATCGCGTTGCGGAAGAAGATGCGCGCATAGCTCCTGGCGATGACGACTTTGACTCCCGCGCCGCGAAGCGCCCAGACCGCGTGTTCGCGCGACGAGCCGCAGCCGAAATTGTCGCCGGCGATCACTACGTCGCCCGGCTTGACTCGTTTGACGAAGGTCGTGTCAATGTCTTCCATCGCGTGTTTGGCCAATTCAGCCTCTTCGTGAACGTTCAGGTAACGCGCGGGAATGATCTCGTCCGTGTTAATGTGCGCGCGCTCGTAAACGTGCGCGAAGCCTTTCAAGTTGGTTGGTAGTTCTGACATATGATTACTCTTAGTTGATTGGAAGAAGGTGATCAA
Organism: Blastocatellia bacterium; assembly: GCA_035714085.1. Classification (GTDB taxonomy): domain Bacteria; phylum Acidobacteriota; class Blastocatellia; order RBC074; family RBC074; genus JAJVID01. The sequence goes on along the minus strand of DASTMP010000298.1, from coordinate 53,042 downwards.
ACCATCCTTCCTGGCGCAATTGCAGAACGGCGGCCCGAATATTCCCTTCAGTGATTTCAGGAACGACTATCATCCCTGGTTCTGCAATGAAAGGCCTGCCGAGCTCCATTTCTGATTGCAGGTCTTGGGCCAAACGCACGGCGTCGTATAAGAAAACGGAAAAGCGTAATCCGGTCTCTAGTTCTACAATCAAACCACTGTACCAGCCCTTGCTGGAAATTTCCCGAGCCAGCTTTTCGTCCAACGGCACATGAAAATGTAGCTTGGGAAATGTGGTTGAATCGGGTGTCACGGCAGTTTGTCTTTATCCATTTCAGTAATACAGCAGTTGTTTTACGCAGCCAGCGCTTGCGCCGACGCCTTCAAAAACTCGCGCGGATCGGTGATCTCGCCCGTGATGGCCGTCGCCGCCGCAGTCGCCGGGCTGGCCAGGTAGACTTTTGATTTCGGCGATCCCATACGCCCGACGAAGTTGCGGTTGGTCGTGGACAGGCACTTCTCTTCGGCGCCGAGCACGCCCATGAAGCCGCCCAGGCACGCGCCACACGTCGCGGTCGAGACCACGCAGCCCGCGTCGGCGAAGATTTCGAGCAGGCCTTCGCGCATCGCGGTCTTCCAGATTTCGGTCGTCGCCGGGACGACGATGGCGCGCGTGCCCGCGGCCACCTTGTGGCCTTTCATGATCCGCGCGGCGATGCGCAGGTCTTCGATGCGGCCGTTGGTGCACGAGCCGATGTAGACCTGATCCATCTTTTCGCGTTCGACCTCGCCGATGAAGCGTCCGTTCGACGGCAGATCGGGCAGCGCGACGATCGGCTCCAACTCGTCCAGATTGACCGTGAATCTTTCGGAATAGATCGCGTCGTCGTCCGAGTTGTAGATCGTATACGGCTCGCCGCTGCGCGCCTTGACGTATTCCTCGGCGACTTCATCGGCGGGCATAATGCCGCTCTTGCCGCCGGCCTCGATGGCCATGTTGGTGATTGTGAAACGCGCCTCCATCGTCAGGCTCTTCAACCCGTCTCCGCAATATTCCATCGCGCGATAACGCGCGCCGTCCACTCCGATCTTCGAGATGATGTAAAGAATGATGTCTTTTGAATAGACGCCGAACGGGAGTGAGCCTTTCAGTTCGAAGAGCATTGATTCAGGGACTTTGAACCAGAGTTCGCCGGTGGCGAGCGCGGCCGCCATGTCGGTCGAGCCGATGCCCGACGCGAACGTTCCGAGAGCGCCCATCGTCGTCGTGTGCGAATCGGCGCAGACGACGGTCATTCCGGGCAGCACGTGGCCCTGTTCGGGCGCGATGGCGTGGCAGATGCCGTGATTGCCGATCTCGTAATAGCGCGTGATGCCTTGCTCTTCGCGCCACTCGCGCAACTGTTTGGCGAGCTCCGCGCTCTTGATGTCCTTGTTCGGGACGAAGTGGTCGGGCGTGACCAGAATCTTCGTGGGGTCGAAGACCTTGTCGATGCCCAGCTTTTTGAGCATCTGCACGGCGGGAGGCGTGGTCACGTCGTGCGCTACGATCAGGTCGATCTTCGCGTTGACGATCTCGCCTGGCGCAACCGAATCGCGCCCGCTGTGGGCGGCGAGGATTTTTTCAGTGATTGTCATTCCCATGGTTGTTGTTCCTCAGAAAATCAACCACGAAGATACGAAGGCCACGAAGTTTTTTTTGTTCTTTCTTCGTATCTTCGTGGTTGATTTTCATTTTTGTTCTCTCGTGTCGCCCCTTGCGACATGAACGATTCTCTCAAAAGCGGCGATCAATCAGCCGCAATCGCCGCCGGCATCTGATCGCTGGCGGCCGTTTTCATTCTTTCTTTCGCGTAGAGCGCCTTGTTGACGGCGTTCAGATAAGCGCGCGCGCTGGCGTCGACGATGTCGGTGCTGGCCGCCTTACCGGTGAATGACACGCCGTCGAATTCGACGTGGACGAAAACTTCGCCGACGGCGTCGGCGCCACGCGTGATCGAACGCACGGTGTAATCGACCAGGCTGCCTTTCAGTCCAGTGATCTTGTCAATCGCCTCGTAGATGGCGTTGACCGGGCCGTCGCCGGCGGCGGTCTGCGTCCCACTATTTTCGGTCTCGGTGTCGGCCAGCGTCACCAGAGCCGTGGCCAGCGTCGAGGTGCCCGCCGTGGCCTGGACGGCGCGCAGTTTGAACCGTTCGGGAATCTGCGCAATGCCGTCGTGCAGGATCGCCATCAGGTCCTCTTCAAAAATCTCTTTCTTCTGATCGGCCAGTTTGGTGAAGAGCTTGTACGCCTTGTCGAGTTCGGGGCGCGAAAGCCTGTAGCCCATCTCCTCGTACTTCTTGTTGAGCGCATGACGGCCCGAATGTTTGCCGAGCACGATGCTGTTGGTCTTCACGCCGACCGATTCGGGCGTCATGATTTCGTACGTAATGCGGTTCTTCAGCACTCCGTGTTGGTGAATGCCCGCTTCGTGCGCGAACGCGTTTTTTCCCACGACGGCCTTGTTGGGCTGCACCATCACGCCGGTGATGTTCGACAGCGTCTGGCTCGAACGGAAAATCTCTTCGGTCGTCACGCCGTTTTCATAGGGCATCAGGTCTTTGCGCACGCGCAGCGCCATCACTATTTCTTCGAGCGACGCGTTGCCGGCGCGTTCGCCGATTCCGTTGATGGTGCATTCGATCTGGCGCGCCCCGGCGGCGACGGCGGCCAGCGAGTTGGCCACGGCCAGCCCCAGATCGTTGTGGCAATGCACGCTGATCGTCGCGCGATCAATATTCGGCACGCGCGTTTTGAGCGTTTGAATGATGTGCGTGTATTCGGAAGGGATCGTGTAGCCGACCGTGTCGGGGATGTTAACCACCGTCGCCCCTTCATCAATCACCGCGGCGATGACCTGACAGAGATAGTCCAGATCGCTGCGCGTCGCGTCTTCGGCGGAGAACTCGACGTCGTCGGCAAAGCCCTTCGCCAACCGCACGGCCTTGCAGGACATCTCCAAAACCTCTTCGCGGCTCTTCTGCAGCTTGTATTGAAGGTGAATGTCGGACGTGGCGACGAAGGTGTGAATGCGCGGGCGCGCGGCGTATGAGAGCGCCTCCCAGGCGCGCTCGATGTCTTCGGGAGTGGTTCGACACAGAGCCGCAATGATCGGGCGCCGGCAGCTCTTCGCCACTTCGCGCACCGCCGCGAAGTCGTCGTCCGAGGCGATGGGAAACCCGGCCTCGATAATGTCAACGCCGAGCGCGTCGAGTTGCCGCGCCATCCTCAGTTTCTCTTCCAGATTCATGCTGCACCCCGGCGACTGCTCGCCGTCGCGCAACGTCGTGTCGAAAATTGCTACTCGATCGCTCATCCGCGTCTCTCCTTAGCTTAAGAGGTTCTCGAAAGATTTTAGTCAGGAAACCAAAGGGGCCATATGGACTACCGTCCAGAAGTTCAAGCATCATAGCGTGAGCCCGGGGACTTGCAAAGTTTATAATATTTACGTTTTAATAAGCAAGATTTATAGGGTGGCGTTCACGTCGCAGTGGGCGCCATCCTTAAAAAAATGAAAATAGACGGGATTTACAGGATTTTTCAGGATTGATGGCGCCACAAAACCCTGAAAAATCCTGTAAATCCCGTCTATTTCCCCAAGGAGACTGAAGTGGACCTGTCGCAACTGGAAATTTTTCTGTGCATAGCCGACGAGAAGAGCTTTTCCCGCGCGGCTGAAAAGATGCTGCGGACGCAGCCCGCATTGAGCATCGCGATCAAGCGATTGGAGGAAGATCTGGGCGAGACCCTGTTCGACCGCAGCAGCAAGTCGGGAACTCTGACCGAGGCCGGCAGAATTCTCTATTCTTACGCGCAAAAGATGATTAATCTGCGCGACGAGGCGAGGGAGGCGATCAGCGAATTGCGCGGGATGTTCCGCGGGCGGCTGACCATCGGCGCGAACGAGAGCACGTCATTTTACGTACTGCCCGGCTTGCTGCTCGAATACCGCAAGCGTCATCCGCAAATCAAGATCGAGGTCTTTCGCAACATCTCTGAAAAAATCCCGCTCGAAGTCGTGGAGCGCAACCTCGATTTCGGATTTCTCTCATACGACCCGATGAATCCGGCGCTGCAATCATTCGAGGTTCATCGCGATGAACTCGTCCTGGTAGTTCCGCCGAAGCATCGCCTGGCCGGCCGCGAACAGGTGACGGTAAAGGAGCTGGGCGAGGAGCAGTTCGTCGCGCACAACGTCAAGACGCCTTCTCGGTCGCGCATCTTCGAGTTGTTCGCCCAGAGCCGCACGCCGCTCAACATATGCATCGAGTTGGCCACGCTCGAAACGATCAAGGATTTCGTGATGCGGGACGTCGGCATAGCGATTCTGCCGAGGCTGGCGGTTCAGGACGAGATCGAATCGGGCAAGTTGGTCGAGGTCCCAGTGAAGGGGATGAAGATCGAGAAGATTCTACGACTCATCTACCGGCGCGAATCGTCGCTGTCGCACGCGGCGAAGTCTTTTCTGGAATTGGTGAAGAGCGGGCTGAGTGATAGCGGTTCAAACAAGAGTTAGTTGGGGCTTGTCCCCGTTTTGGGAAGGCGACTTCTTTGATATTCAAAGACTCTGATGGCGCCGAGTCGCAAGAATTGTAATAAATCACCAGTCAACTCATGGCCGTTTGCCAGATCGGATCAATCCGCTTCCACACGTGATCGCGTAACGCGTAGTAATTGTCACAGAATATTTTCTTCTGCTCGACCGACAGCTCTTTTGTTCCCCGGCCGACCGCCGCGCTCGAAATCACGCCATCAAGCTCGAGCGCGTGTTTTATGCAGGCGATGATCATCATCACGCGACGGCCTTCCTCGTCGAAGCCGCAAATATCCTCGAAGCGCGAACAGAGGTCCTGGTAAACGTCGGTCAAATCGTCGTCGCCGGCCCAGCAAACGCGCCACGCCTTCTGCCATTCGCGCGGCATGCAGTTGGCGGGGCCGGAGACAACGCCGATCGGCGGCGTGTCGTGCAGCAGATGATCACGCCACCCTTCGCGTAATCGTCCGAGCATGCCGTGACTCGGGCGATACATCTCGAAGATCAGCATCGCATTCCCGATATAAACGCCGAACTCGCCCGGCTGTTTGTAATGCAGAGCGGCTTTTGTGTAGTTGCCGATCACCCGGCGCGACGCCGAGACTTTGACGCCTCGCACCCAGGGGAGCCGGCTCAGGTGTTTGATGATGCGCGTGCGGATGTGCGGCGGTTGACCCTGGGCGTTGATGTCGGCGTTGTCGTAAAGAAATACCGGCAGATCGCTCTTCGACGCTTCGATCAGATCGGCGACGTCGCGTTGGAAGAAGCGGACTATGTCGCTTTCGGCGAGGTCTTCGATGGCGAGAGGCGCAATTACCGCCGCGTCCGCGCCCAATTGAATCGCGGCGTCCAGGTTGTCGAGGATTTCCGCCCGCGCCGAGCCGTTCACTCCGACCCATGCCTCTACGGATTGCGGATCGTGGATTGCGGATCGCGGACTGCGGATGGAAGATCGAAGGTCGAGGATCGCGTCGTCTATTCGATCCTCGACCCTAGGCCTTCGCAGCCTAGCGTTGATGCGGCGAACTTCGTCGATCTCGATCTCCATTATGCGCTGGCGTTCGGCGTTGGCGATGCGGTTCCATTCGCCAGTAGTGCCCACGCCGAAGATAACGTCGGCGCCGTAACCTTTCTGGACGACATGGCGAATGACCCGGCGTTGTTCATCGGCGAGCACTCTGCCGGAGTCGTCTAGAACCGTGATGACCGGGACGTTCAAACCTGGCTTTGGCTTGTAGTTCATCTTCTTTTCCACAAGACGCAGAAGAAAAAGCTTTCGGAGCCGTGACGGCGTGTGAATGTGCGGGCGCCGAACGACGGCGTCAACAGCGGCGACGGGTCGAGGCCGATTTCAACGAGCCGCTCGCGCGTCATGTCGCGGAATTCGGGATTGTTTTGGCGGAACCATGCGATGACCTCTTCACCCTCTTCCGGCTCGGTAGAACAGACTGAGTAGACGAGCAATCCGCCCACGCATAATTGGCGCGCGGCGTTGGCGATCAATCGCTTCTGCAGTTCCGCGAGCCGCGCGATTCGGTCTTCGCTCATTCGCAGTTTGATTTCGGGATGACGTCGCAACGTGCCGAGGCCGCTGCAAGGCGCGTCGAGCAGAATAACGTCAAAGCCTTCCGTTTGATCGAACGGCAGGGGCGCTGCGGCGTCGAGTTGAACGTGATTGATATTTTCGATGCCGAGTCGTTCGCTCAGCTCTTTCATTGTGCGAAGGCGATGAAGGCGCAAATCTCCGGCGACGACCAGGGCGTTCGCGGGGAGCAAGGATGCGAGCAGCGTCGTCTTGCCGCCGGGCGCCGCGCACAAGTCGAGAAATTTCAGATTTGAGATTCGAGATCTGAGAGGGTTGGATTGAATCGCCGCGAGGCGCCCCACGAGCTGCGAGGCTTCGTCCTGGAGGTAAATCCAGCCGTCGCGCACAGGCTCGGATTGCGGAGAAAGAGAGCCGATTTCGATGACGGCCGCTCCCGGCGCCAATTCAGAATCGCGGATGGCGACGTTGTGTTCGGCGAGCCATTGGCGGGTTCGGAACTCGCCGGCGCGGCGAGTATTGAAGCGGAACGCGGCGCGCGGCGCGGCGTTGTCGGCCAGCGCCGTCTCGCGAGCGTCTTCTTCGCCGAAGCGTTCGACCCACCGCCTCAGCAGCCATTGGGGATGCGCGGTCTCGACGCTCAATCTTTCGAGCGGCCTTTTGATCGAGTTGCTGATCGCCTGATTGAGATCGAAGCCTTCCTCGCGTTGCGCCGCGCGCAGTGCGGCGTTGACCAGTGGCGCGGCGCTCTTTTTGCCGCGATGTTTGACCAGGTTGACCGATTCGTTGATAGCCGCGTGTGGCGGGATGCGCGAGAGAAATTTGAGCTGATAGAGGCCGAGCCGTAGCGCGACGATGACTTCCGGATCCAGCCTTTCGATCGAGCGGCGCGCGTAACGCTCGATCAGAAAATCGAGTTGACTACGCCAGCGCAAAACGCCCATGCTGAGTTCCTGCGCCAGCGCGTGGTCTTCGCGCGAGAGGCGGTCGTAGCGCGGCGACGCGAGCAGGTCGCTCGCAAAAGCGTCTTCGGTCGCCACGCGCCACAGGATGTCGAACGCCGCGACGCGCGCCGGCGCCACATTTGTCCTCTCAGTCTTCAAAACTCGATGCGCCTGCCTAGCTTCGCGCCTACTTGCAATCGCGCGCCGTTCAAAAAATCGCGCGCCGGCATGGCGCGTTTGCCTTCTGGCTGTACTTCGGTGATTCGCAATCGCGTCGCGCCTCCGCACGCGACGACGATGCTGTCTTTAGCCACTTCGCAAACGGCGCCGGGCTCGAATTTATGCGCGTCCTCTCCTCCAGGTTCGACGCGCGCTTTGACAATCTCAAGCCGGCGCCCGTCGAAAAAGGTGTAGCATCCGGGGAAGGGCGTGAACCCGCGCAGTCTGTTGAAAATCTCCGTGGCGGTCATCGCCCAGGCGACCTCACCGTCTTCGCGTTTAAGGATCGGCGCTAGAGTGGCTCCGGCGTCGTTCTGCGGCTCCGGTGTAATCTCGCCGCTTTCGAGCTTGCCCAAAGCCTCGATCAGCGACTCCGCTCCCAACTCGGCGAGGCGCGGCGTCAATTCCGACGCGGTCTCCTCATCGCCGATCCGCGTCGCGCGCCGCAGCAGAACCGGTCCCGTGTCCAACCCCGCGTCCATCAGCATAATCGTCACGCCGGTTTCGCGTTCGCCGCGCGCGACGGCCCAATTGATCGGGGCCGCGCCGCGATATTTTGGCAGCAGCGAAGAGTGAACGTTGACGCACCCGCGGCGGGGCGCATTCAACATCCAGTCTGGTAATATCCGCCCGTAAGCGGCGACGACGCCCGCATCAGCCTCTTTGAACAGCGGCTCGAATTGGCGGCGCGCCTCGTCGGTCTTGATCTTTAATGGTTGATGGATCGCAATCCCGTGTTCGGCGGCGAAGACTTTGATCGGCGTCGGCGTGACGACCTGTTTGCGCCCGACCGGGCGGTCGGGTTGCGTGAAGACGGCGATGATCTCGTGACCCGCTTCGATGAGTTTGCGTAACGAGGGAACGGCGAATTCAGGCGTCCCCATGAAAATTAGTCTCATATCTCAGGTTGGACCGCCTCCAAAACTCTCCAATTTGATTAGCCATTCATTGAAGTGCCTGCATTCATTGCGAATCATCTCCAAGCCTATTTTACCCGCAATTGTGGGGCCGTCAGTTCGTTTTTGGTATTCAGGATAAATTCTTCGCAGGCGTTTTGACGGAGCGGTATCGGCATTGTTGTTTATTTCTTCGGGAGACAGGAACTGCGTTTTGATTTGCGCCAACTGCTGTAGCCGGTTTTGACTTGGGAAGTGCGCGTCTAGGTGTCTTGGGGAAACAAATAGCAACGCCTCGAATTCGTGAAGAGAGAGGTAAGGCAAAAACTTCTCCTGGCCGATGTCGTTGGCAAAAGCTCTTTCGATGTGGCTTACACGATCGTGGCAAGAGGCGTTCGGACAATCTGACAATCCGGGAAAGTCATGGGGCAGGCCATAATAATCTATCATCGTCGTAACCAGCGCGGCGCTACTGTCATTGAGTAATGGGCGCAGGTCGGTTTTGATCTTGAGATAGCTTGTGATGCCGTCCTTGAAATCTTTCTGGTCGGGTCTTCTTCGAGTGGTGATAATTGTGACGACCGGGAAAATATTGAGGCTTGCTAGATGCGGGGCAAGCACAGTTTTGATGAAAGCTTCTTCCGTCTGCCCTTCGACCAGAATGAGAACCTTACTCATTGTTCAGGGCCTCCCGCCGATGACATTCTTTTCCCAAAGCTCGCCCAAGCCGTACTGCTCCAACCACTCCTCCAGATCCTCTGATTTCAGCCGGCGAAACACTGATTGATTGTCTTCTCTATCAACTACTACGATGTCTTCCGGCAGAAATTGATTGACCAGAGGAACGGATTGGGTAGAGACGATAACCTGCGTTTTGGTGGCGGCGCTTTGCAGCATATCGGCCAATAGATTGATGGCGTAAGGATGTAAGCCGAGTTCCGGCTCATCGATGATCACTAATGAAGGAAGCTGTGGTTGCAACAATAGAGTAGCCAAACAAATGAAGCGCAGTGTGCCATCAGAAAAATACGAGGCGTCGAAATAATCGCCCGATTGTCTCTCATGCCATTCCAATCTGATCTTATTCTGGTTTTCCGGCGTCGGTCGAAGAACGAAATCATCGAAGAATGGAGCTACCAGACGGATTGTTTCTACGATTCTTTGGTAGTGACTTGAAAGGGTGTTGCGCAGAAGATAAAGAAAAGCCGCTAGATTAGCCGCATCGGGCCTGAGCATCGCATTATCGCCCAGATCCCCAGTTTGTTTGACTCTGGCAGATTCGCTAGTGTCGTGGAAGTGGTAAACCTTCCATTTCGAAAGCTCATTTAAAACATAGCGTGCGGCTTTATCACTATTCGCCATTTCAGGCAACCGCGCCTCTTCATGCCCATGCGAGATCGGATACCGATATGGTTGCAGATATGCGCGGTTATGAAACCACCAGCTTTCCTTAGTGAAAAACAGATTGTCTCCAGATGAAGGAGCTAATTTAACTTCGTAACCGTTCCCAATGTTGCCCTCTCCGAACTCCAGGTCTATTTCAATTTCGCTTGTCACTTTCCGGCCAAAGTGCAGGAACGAGTTTGCGCGGCCTGATTGTGCGACGAAAATCTGGAGTCTTCGCTCAATCAACTGATTGAGCAATTTGAATACTGAGATGAAGTTGGTCTTGCCCGCGCCATTGGCCCCCACGAGCACGTTGAGACGTCGTATTTCAAAGTCTCGCAACTCGCGAATGGATTTAAAGCCAATGATGGTGACGCGTTCCAATGTTCGCATGGCGATCAGTAAATCAATCGGAATCTATAATCTCGCTTACTTTCCAAGCAACTTTAGGCGTAGGCGTTCGAGCCAGTCAAGCGGCGGGACTGGAAAGCGGTCGAAATCCATATGCAAAAAAAATAAGGCCGGAAGATTGAGCCGTGTAGCTCGCCTTTCCGGCCTTTTCAGTAGGAGAGTGTTGTTCAGCCTATTCTTCGTCAGCAACTTTGAAACTGATCTGTGGAACCAGGCACTGCCCCTTGACCAATCGCAGCGTCTGGTCTTTCAACACGCCGGCAGCTTCGGTGTTCAATTCAGTTTCACGCAGCTCTTTATACTTCCCATTCGCAAAAAGCAGCAGATAGATCGGACCGTTATTATTCGCCGGTTTGCTGACCGGCTTGCTGACCGGTTTGGGCTTCGCCAATTTTGGTTTGGCTTTTGCGGAAGCTATCTTCTCAGATGCAGGGGCGGATAGTTCCGACATTGTCAGTTCCGGTTCGGTGGGCTCTATATCCCTATTGTTCAACATTGTTCCTTTGATCTCCAGAGATTGTTTTCGAGTTGTTGAATTTTGGAGCGGCTCGCGCTGAATTACTGAATGGGGCCCTTCCGCAAGCCATGAATGCGCGCGGGATTCTAAAGGAGTGGTTGGCGAAATGGAACCACCTTTAGGCCGCTTTTTTTTTTCGAGCCGGAACAACCAGCAACTTCGGATCAAAAGCGCGTCCGGATTTCTTCGCCGACGCTTCGAGCCTTGCGCGGATCGCGTCAGCCCCCGGCGTTTCGATCAGCGCGCCCTCCCAATCCTTACAGTTTTTGCGGAACTTGCATGACCAGTAACAGACCTCCACTGCTTTCTGACAGTCATATCTTTTGCAGTTGATTTGCATATCGCGCCTCCTGCGGAAACTCCCTAGGTATGCATCGCTTCGAGCGCGCCAGGCTTCGGTCAATGTATGAGTGATGGAACCTTATACGCTGGAAGCGATGCGTATCCAATGCGTATCCAATGCGTAATTGGGCGCCTGCGGATCACGCGGACAACATGACACAGCCCTGACCATATGCGTCATCGGCATGATCCGCAGACGAATTGTTAATTTCAGAATGGAATCTCGTCATCCTCTATGCTCACAAGCTCTTCCTGTGAGCCTCGTCTGCCCTTAGAAGTTTTTTTTGGATTATTTGAATTGCCCTGTTGTTTGGGCGCCGGAGCGGGCGGTTGATTGGCGCTCACAATCTCTTCTATGGCATTGGCGCCGGGCGAGTCGGTCCGATGGCCAAGGAACTGGATTTCGGTCGCAGAGACCTCGGCGCTGAAACGCTTCTGGCCTTCACGATCGGTGTACTCTTCCAGCCGCAAACGACCTTCAACATAAACCTGACGGCCTTTGGCCAGATATTCGTTGGCCAACTCCGCCTGCCGCCCCCAGGCTGTTACACGGAACCATGTTGTGTGCTCTTCCGTTTCGCCGGCGACGTTCTTACGCTTTTCGGTCGTGGCGATTGACATCTTGCAAAGAGCCGTGCCCTGCGGTGTGTAACGCAATTCAGGGTCGCGGCCCAGGTAACCGACGATTGTGATCTTGTTGAAAGACATACGCTGGCCTCCCTCCTACTCTTGATGCCTTTTCTCAATGCGTAACTGAAACGCGGACGCAGTGTAGCCATTTCTCTGGCGCGTGTCAAGTATGAAACGGTAGATTTGTTGCTGAAACGATCAAAATCTTTTCGCCTGGGCCGCTCAGGCGACTCGACGGCGGATATGGGTTTATCTGCCGTAACCCTTTGATTTGGTTTCGATGGCTTTTGAGAGGTTGATGATCGTCAGCAGGTCGGTCTGGGCGCGTTCGGCCTGGTCGGTGTTGAAGACTTTGTTGCTTTGATGGACGGGGTTGTGAGCGAAATCCGAGATTAGAGTGGCGAGTTTGTGGATTGATTCGTCGAATTCCCGGGCCGTGTCTATATTTTTGTCGATCTCGACCTCGGTGGCCATCTCTCCGAGCGCGATCAGCGAGCGCAGCGTCTTGGCGCACTTGTTGATCGATCTGACGCTTTTGGCCAGTTTGCCGGGTGTTAGTCTTGCCGTCTCGTGATCCTGCAACAATCCCTTGCCGAGCAACTGGAGGTCGCGGAAGTTTTTTGTGAATTGCTCACGCGCGTAGGCGCGCTCGCGCTCGCGCTCGAGCGGTTTATCCGGCGATTGCGATAGACCACCCTGGCAAAGAGAGAACAGGAACAGCAGAATGGAGCATTGGCGCAGCATATTCATTCTGGCGCATCCTTTTTCATAAGACGTATAAGACATATGTGACATAAGTCCAATACCTCTTATACCTCCTGTTGCGTCCCACACGGCAATTTATTCAGACCCGCGTGAACGCTTTGCGCGCGGCTTCGATCGTTCGTTCGATAATTTCGTCTGAGTGCGCGGTTGAGATGAAAGCGGCCTCGAACTGCGACGGGGCGAGGTATACGCCTTCGTCGAGCATGGCGTGGAAGAATCGCGCAAAGGCTTCGCGGTCGCTGCGATTAGCCGTGGCCCAATCGCGCACGGGCTCTGAAGTGAAGAATGTAGTGAACATCGAGCCTACGCGATTGCTGAGTGTCGAGACTCCGGCCTCGCGCGCCGCGTCGGTCATTCCGGCGACCAATCTTGAGGCAGCTCTTTCGAGCCGCTCATAAATTACCGGCTCCTTCAACAGCCTAAGGGTCGTCAGCCCGGCCGTCACCGCCAGCGGATTGCCGGAGAGCGTCCCGGCCTGATAGACAGGGCCGACCGGGGCGACCATTTCCATAATCTCGCGCCGCCCGCCGAAAGCGCCCACGGGCAACCCTCCGCCAATGATCTTTCCGAGCGTCGTCATATCGGCTTTGACGCCGTAGAGTTGTTGAGCGCCGCCGCGCGCGATGCGGAATCCGGTCATCACTTCGTCGAAGATCAATACCGCGCCGTGGCGCTCGGTGACGCGGCGGACGGCTTGGAGATAGCCTTCCTGTGGCGGCACACAGCCCATGTTGCCCACGACTGGTTCGATGATTACCGCCGCGATCTGATCGCCAGCTTCATCGAAGACTTTTTCGAGCGCCTCGGCGTCGTTGAAAGCGACGGTGACGGTGTTCTGCGCGACTTCTGGCAATACTCCGGGTGAATCGGGCAACCCCAGAGTCGCCACGCCCGATCCGGCGCGAACCAGCAGGCTGTCGCTGTGGCCGTGATAACAGCCCTCGAATTTAACTATCTTCGGACGTCCCGTGAATCCGCGCGCCACGCGCAGCGCCGACATCGTCGCTTCGGTGCCGCTCGAGGTCAGCCTCAGCATGTCGATGGATGGAAAAGCCTCGATTACCGCTTCCGCGAGTTCGATCTCAAGTTGGGTGGGCGCGCCGTAACTCGTCCCCCGCGCCGCTGCCTCTTGAATGGCGGTGATGACCTGCGGATGCGCATGGCCAAGAATCATCGGCCCCCATGATCCGACGTAGTCGATATACTCGCGTCCGTCGGCGTCGGTGATCGTCGCCCCGCTACCCCGTCCGATGAATAAAGGCGTTCCGCCCACCCCGCGGAAGGCGCGAACGGGACTGTTGACGCCGCCCGGGATCACTCCCCTGGCGCGTTCAAACAGCGCGGTCGATTGTGGATATTTGTCGTTCATCATGGTAGTCCGGTTGTCGATTTGTTTCGTTGGGAGAGCCGAATCAAGCGGGACACAGTTTACAAACATCTTGCGAGATGTCCAGTCTTTATGTGATGATTCGCATTACGCTAGTCTTCACCGCCCGCCTGAAGGCGGAACTCCAAACAATAGGGGGCAGTTTTGAATTCTGAACTGAGCCATCTGATCTCACTACAGGACGTCGACGTCGAGATCAAACGATTGACGGAAGAGATCGAATCGCTTCCTGCGCGTCGTGACGAGCTCGAGCGCCAGTTCGCGGAATCGGTCAAAGAGCATCTCGGCGCCAAACAGGAGCTCGAAGACGCGCAAGCGGCAAAGCGGCGGCTTGAAGGCGAGCTGGAGCAGGAACAGCAGAAGCATCAGAAGTTCAAGAACGATCTGATGAAGGCCACCAACGAGCGCGAATACACCACTGCGGTTCGTGAGATCGATGTCGCGCGCAAAGCCATCAGCGCGCTCGAGACCGAGGTTCTCAAATTGATGGAGCGCATCGAAAAGCTGGAAGCGCAGGTGGCCGCAGCGGAGCCGGAGATGGAATCGCGCCGCGTCGAGATTGACAGCCAGTTGAAAGAATGGCTCGCGTCCGCCGATGCGAACCAGCGGCGGCTCGAAGTATTGCGAGTCGAGCGCGCCGCGAAGATGCAGGCTCTGGGTCCGGAGACTCGCGCGACGTATCAGCGCCTTTCGAGGATGCGCAGCGGGCTCGCGCTGGCCGAAGCGCGCGACTATAAGTGTATGGCCTGCCGGATGACGATTCGCCCTCAAGTTTTCTCCGACATCCGCAGAGGTGAGTCGATCATCACCTGCGAGAGTTGCGGCCGGATCCTGTACTTCAGGAGCGAACCGGCGACCACTTGACCCCCCGCTCATCCCTTCAGTCTTTGTCTGACGACCTCAAACAACACGATCCCGGCGGCCACGCTCACGTTCAACGAATTGATCTTTCCGCGCATCGGGATTGAAACAACAGCGTCACACTTTTCCCTGACCAGCCTGCGAACGCCTTTGCCTTCGCTACCCAGCACGACAGCCAGCGGAACTTTCAGGTCGAAATCGGAATAGAGATTCGCGGTTCCGCCTTCAACTCCGACGACCCACAGCCCTCGGTCTTTCAACTCGCCAATCAACGGAACCAGGTTGGTCACGCGCGCGACGCGAACATACTCGACCGCGCCCGCCGAGGTCTTTGCCACGGTTTCGCTCAGACCGGCGGCTCGATGTTCCGGGATGAAGACCCCGTCAACGCCCGCGCACTCGCAGGTCCGCAGAATGGCGCCCAGATTATGCGGGTCCTCGACGCCGTCGATTAACACGACCAGAGGCGGATCGCCCATCGAATCTAGAATCGCCTCGGCCTCGACGTATGCGCTCTTCTGACCGAGCGGCGCGACGAGAGCGACCACCCCCTGGTGATTCGCGTGGCGGGTCAATTCGTCCAACTCGCGCCGGTCGCGTTTTTCAACCGCTACGCCCGCGCGCCTGGCGGTCTCGACGAGCTCGTTCAGTCGCGATTGATGGGCGCCCGACGCGATCAGAATTTTGTGAATCTTTCGCCGGCGCGCGCGTAAAGCTTCGAGCGCCGGCGCAAGACCGTAGATTTGATTCATAATGTTGACCAGCCACAGTAAAGGATGTGAACTCCGGCGACTGGATTATATCGCACAATCGTGTGTCCGCTCGCGTACCGACCTCTTGCGCGACGGGGGCCTAAGATCATGAAAATGTGCGACGGACTTATGGTATTTGAAAAAATAGACAGGATTTACAGGATTTTTCAGGGTTGAATTCATTTCACAACATCCTGAAAAATCCTGTAAATCCTGTCTATTTTCCTAAGGAGGCAAAGATGGGAGACACAAGCGTCCAGAAGGTCAAGTCGGAGTATTCGCCGAAAGGGAAAATGGGGCAGAAATATCTCGCTTCGGGCATTCACGTTTCGATGCGTCTCTGGGAGGAGGAACCGCCTGGCGGACCCAAGCCTGTGACCGCGCGCGATTACGAGACCGTCGGTTACGTGATCAGAGGGCGAGCCGAGCTGCATCTGGAGGGGCAGATGGTGCTGCTCGAACCGGGCGATTCCTGGGTCGTGCCGAAAGGGACGTCTCATGCCTACCGCATTCTGGAGTCGTTCACCGCCGTCGAAGCGACCTGCCCGCCATCCGCCGTCCACGGTCGCGACGAGACCTGAAGCGGATTCAAGGCGCCATCTTGATTTTGCATGCCCGGCGTGGAATCATCGCGGGCATGAAAGACAGGCTCGCCACGCGCCGCCACAAGCTGTTTTGCGCGATTCTGATGTCTGCGCACACGCTGTTTTGCGCTTGCGCCGCGCCTGGGCAGGTCGCGACGAACACGCCCGAAGGCAAGCTTCAAAACTACCCTCCGGTTATCGAGGATACGCCCCAACGACAGCAGGCCGCCCTCGAAGCGTGGAAAAAATTGGTCGCCGAGCTCCAATTGCCGGACGCGAGGCTCGAACTGGAGCCTGTATTGAATACTCCGCGCGCCCTGCCGACCGAGATGGCTGGACGGATCGCCCTTCAGGCGAAGGCGGGCGCGTTCGGAGAACTGGAGGCGAAAGAAGCTCTGCGACGGTTCATCGAACGCGCAAGCGCCGTTATCTTCCCGAATCTTATGAACGGCCCGGCGCCAGGCTCCATCGGCTTGAAAGACCTCTCGCTGGTCTCTTTCACGGACGACGGCAATTTTTACAGCGCGGTCTACCGTCAGGCCAACTACACGTTCCCGATCTCCGGCGGCTACGGCGAATTGAGACTCGCCGCCGGCAAGAACGGAACGCTGCTGCAATTGAACAGCCGCATAATTCCAGCGCTCGATCTGCCCACGCGAGCCGAAATCAATCCGCAATCGATCATAGATAAAATGGTCGGCCGCGAATTCAGTTACACGAACATCGCCGGACAGCCGATGAGTTATAAAGTCGCGAATCGTTCGGAAGTTTCAGTCAAGGAACTGGTCGTCTACCCTAAGCAGGAAGGGAACAGAATCGCGATTCATCTCGCTTACCCCGTCGAAGCCGGACAAGGAATGACATGGACTGTTTTCGTGGACGCGATCACCGGCCAGGAGATCGATGTGAGACAGAATTTCGCCTCTTAAAGTCATGGAAGCCTTCTGATGACGTTGCGACGTCATGAAACGATGAGATAGACAGGATTTACAGGATTTCTCAGGATTGATCTCAATTGATAAAATCCCAAGAAATCTTGTAATTCCTGTCTATCTCTGAGGAGTCTAAAAAATGCAGGTCCCCTTTTTGACAATGTTGCTGACCACGCTGTTCGCCCTGGCGGCCGGCGCAGGCGCCGCGCGAACGCCCCAGCGAGCGCAAAGCTCGCTCGACAACGCGAAATCGGAGGTCGAGAAACTGATCGCCGCGAGCGGCGCTGAGTTGGTGGGCGTGGCCGTTTACGACCCCGAGACGAAACAGACTCTGCTCGTCAACGAGCGCGCCAGCTTTCACGCGGCAAGCACGATGAAGCTGCCGGTGATGATGGAGGTCTTTCGGCGCGCCGACCGGAAAAAGATCCCGCTCAACGAGCCGGTCGAGATCAAAAACAAGTTCTACAGCATCATCGACGGCAGCGAATACCGGTTGAACAGGGACGACGACAGCGACCAGGAGATTTACGGGCGCATAGGGCAAGCGATGCCAGTCATCGCCCTGGTCGATCGGATGATCACTTGGAGCAGCAACCTGGCCACGAACCTGCTGATCGAAAAGGTCAAGGCCGAAAACGTCACCGAACTGATGCGCGACCTCGGCGCGAAGGACATCCAGGTGTTGCGCGGAGTCGAAGACCCGAAAGCTTTTGAGGCCGGTAAGAACAACACGACGACGGCTTACGACCTGATGCTGCTCCTGCGACTGATCGCCGAGAACAAATTCCTGAACAGTCGCGCCTGCGAGAAGATGGTCGAGATACTCTTGTCGCAGCGCTTCAACGACGGCATCCCAGCCGGATTGCCCGCCGCGACCCGCGTGGCCCACAAGACCGGTAACATCACCAAACATAACCACGATGCGGCCATCGTTTATGCTCCAGGACGCAAACCTTACGTGATCGTCGTGTTGACCAGAGGCATCGACCAACAGAAACGCAGCGCCAAACTGATCGCCGATATTTCGCGTGTGGTGTATCAGGCGATGGCGAGGTGATTCGAAATGATGGATAGGCTCACTCAACTTCTGGTATTATCGCGGTTCGCGAAAGCCTGAAGTCGTAATTATTGAGGAGCCTTCATGACTTTTGGCGAAGCCCCGAAAGTATGGAAATCGCCCCCATGGATCCTCCAACCAAATTCCATGGCGCGGTACGGCGCCGGGAGCGGTAGCGACCGGTCGCTACCGCTCCCGGTACTGTGCAATGATCGGTAAAACCATCGGCAATTACGAGATCACCAGCGAACTGGCGCAAGGCGGGATGGGCGCGGTCTATCGCGGACGCCATCTGCACTTGCCGCGCGAAGTGGTAGTCAAATCGATACTGCTCGGAGCTTTTTCGCCCTCGGCGCAGGATCACCTCAGGGCCAGATTCCGCCGCGAAGCCTTCGTTCAATCACAGCTCGATCACCCGAACATCGTCCGCGTCTACGAATTCTTCGCCGCCGAAGAGAACTACTATCTGGTGATGGAGTACGTCTCGGGGATGAGTTTGCGCGATCTGCTCTCGCGCCAAGGCCCGCCGACACCGGCTCAGGCAGCCTACCTGCTCAAACAGGCTCTGGCGGCGCTCGATTACGCTCACGACTTCAGGTCGCAGGAAGAGACCGATTATCGCCACACCGGGGTAATTCATCGCGACATCAAACCGGCCAACATGCTGCTCGACGCCAAAGGCAGGCTGAAGATCACCGATTTCGGCATCGTCAAAGTGCTGGGCGAGCAAACGGAGTTTGCGATGACCCAGTCTGGATTTCAACCGGGCACGGTCGAATATATGTCGCCGGAACAGTTGCTCGGAAATGAGATTGACACCCGGACCGATCTCTACAGCCTCGGCGTGACGTTCTACGAGATGCTCACGGGCAGGTTGCCGTTCCGGCGTTCGGCGACCGGCTCAGATTGGGAGATTCGCAAAGGCCACATCGAACTCGATCCGCCTCCGATCCTGGAGATTCGCCCCGAAATCCATCCGCAACTCGCGGCGATCGTCATGCGTTCGATGCGGAAAAAACCGAACGACCGTTATCAATCCGCGGCCGAATTTCTCGAAGCCGTGTTGGATTACGAACAGAATTACGCGGATAAGGAGCGGACGCTGCGCAGTCTGGAAGAGAAAGTCACGCGGCCGCAGGCGGCGCCTCCCACGATGAAGGCGATGACCTTCACAATGGCGGATGAGGCGGCCACTCTACTCGCGCGCCCGCGAACTGAATCAGCTTCGCCACGCAAATCGAATCTTGAGGACGCGGAAACTATTCCGGTGAAGCCGGAGGGATCTCCTCCCGCCCACACCCTCGAATATGAGGCGGCGACCGCTTCGCCAGAGCCCGCCGGAGCCGAAATCACTCGGCTTGCGGCGGCCTCGCGCCCGGCTCAGTCCGCTCAATCCAAGCGCAGATGGCCGTTGGCCGTCGGCGCCGTCGGGATACTGTTGGTCGGGACGGCGGCGGGCGCGATTCTCTTCTCGCGGCGGTCATCACCCGAAAGCGCGCCGCGAACCGAAGCGAAGAAAGTCGAAACGACGACGCCCACGATGGCGCCCGCGTCGTCGCCGGCCTCATCGCCAGCCTCATCGTCAGCTGGCCGCCCCGCTATAAAACCGAAACCGGCCACGCCCGCGCCGCCGCACGTCGAAAAGATGAATTACAAACTGGCCCAAAGTCTGGAGCAACAGGAACGTTATGACGATGCGGCCAAAGTCTACGAAGATTATCTCTCCCGCAACCCGAACGCCCCCGACGCCAACGTCGTTACGCCGTACATGGACGGGCTGAGGGGAATGCAGGAGGCGCTGACCGCCGCCGAGTCGGCGATGAACGCTCGAATGTATCCCCTGGCGAGAAAGCATTATCAAAGGGCGTTGAAGCTGCGCCCGGATTCGCAGCGCGCCAAAACGGGATTGGACGAGGCCGAGGCGAAAATAAAAAGCTCGCTTCCGCCGAGGGTGAAGCGCGAATTCCCCTACGGTCAGGGAGAATTTCCTCGCGGCGGCGCGCAACAGAAACGACCGGGACAACAGGAACGACAGGGGCAACAGGATCCGCTCGATCAAGCTCAGCCGGCGAGAATCTTTCGAAGGATCCCCAAGCCGGCTCCCACACCTCGTGACCCTGGGCCGTGACCGTGACTGATCGATTGTCTTCCCAATTCCATCTCATTCTGCCAGCCGGCACGCAGGTCGTGACTCGCGTGGAGATCCAAGGGGCGGACGGCCAGGTTTTGGCGCCCTGCGGCGCGGTGGGCGAGATTGTCAAAGCGCCTGATGACGGATCGCATTCCTATCGCGTGAGATTCGCGAGCGGCGTTGAAACCGCGCTGCGTCGCCATGAGTGGCCGAAAATCGCGACCTTCTGTTGGCGATCAAACGCGGCGAAATGGAATGGGGCGATGTGAACAAGCAGCGCCTGGATCTGCACAAGCGATTTGACGAAGCCTTCGCCAATACAAAATTGCCGGATAGGCCGGATTACGAGCGCGCTAACGCTTTTCTGATCAAGGCGCGACGCGCGATGATATGAATTTCGATCCGAGAATTCACAGCGAAATCGCTTCACAGCCATACCCGCTTCTGTTCGCCACGATCAGCGGCGCGCATCTTTACGGCTTTCCATCGCCAGACTCCGATTACGATCTGCGCGGCGTTCACATCCTGCCCGCGCGAGAAGTCGTTGGCCTCGATCCGGGACGCGAGACCATTGAAGTTTCAGCCGTGCGCGGCGGTCTGGAGATTGATCTGGTTACGCACGACGTGAAGAAGTTCTTCGGCTTGTTGCTCAAAAAAAACGGCTATGCGCTCGAACAGCTCTTCTCGCCACTCGTTCTGCATGCGACGCCGGAGCACGAAGAGTTGAAGGCGATTGCGAAGACCTGCATCAGTCGCCATCACAGCCATCATTATTTCGGGTTCGCCGAAACGCAGTGGAATCTCTTCGACAAGGAGCGCCCACGTCGCGTCAAACCGCTACTTTACGTCTATCGTGTCCTGCTCACGGGCGTTCATCTGATGCGCGGCGGCGAAGTCGAAGCGAACCTTGTCAGGCTGAACGAGGAGTTCAAACTGCCATACATATCTGAATTGATCGAGCGCAAACTCGCCGGGCCTGAGAAATCGGCGTTGAGCGATGTCGATATGGAGTTTCATCGGCGCGAATTCGAACGGCTGCGAGGCATACTCGAAGACGCCTATCGGGCGTCATCATTGCCCGAAACGCCCGCCGGACGCGAGGCGCTCAATGATCTGTTAATCAGATTGAGGCTGGGGGCCAAAGCCGCGAGCTGATATTCTCGCTGTTCGCTCGCATCCATTCCCTGTTCAATTTTGGGATCGCGGCTTCCCACAAACGAACACCTTCCTCGGACTGAAAATTCACACCGATTGGCGTAAACGCGAGGCTACCAGTTTGTTGCGGATGTGACGACAGCGGCGCCGCAATTGCCTGACAGAAAATCAGGCCCTTGCATCTCCATTGCGGTTTCATCTGGCGCTTTAAATTCAGGAGGCGGATATGCAATCACTCTGGCAGGACCTGCGCTTTGGCGCGCGAATGTTAATAAAGAAACCCGGCTTCACACTGATTGGGGTTCTTACGCTCGCTCTTGGCATCGGAGCGAACACAGCCATTTTCAGCGTGGTGAACGCTGTCTTGTTGCAATCGTTGCCTTACGCGAAGGCCGACGAACTGGTTGAAATCTACAGGACTCCGGGCGGCGAAGAGACATGGCCGTTTCCGCCCGCAGCCTATCTGAATTTGAAGAGCCGCAACACGGTCTTCACCGACATCGCGGCGCTGGACAACAGGGGATTGCCCGCGACCATGACCGGCTTGGGCGAGCCTGAGCGGCTGCAAGGTTATAAGGTCTCGGCCAATTTCTTCACGCTGCTCGGCGTAGCCATGCGACAAGGGCGCACATTTCTGCCTGAAGAGGATCGTCCCGCCGCGAATCGCGTCGTTGTGATCAGCCATGAATTCTGGCTCAGGCGTTTCGGCGGCGACACTCAACTTATCGGGCAGTCGATCAATCTGAATGGCGATTCATACACCGTCATAGGCGTGACGCCCGCCGGCTACCGGTTCGGCGCCAAGGCCGATTTGTGGACTCCGCTGGCGTTGACGGCCGCGGATGAGAACGAGCGCGGTTCGAGCTATCTGAACCTGATCGGTCGTCGCAAACCTGGTGTGACGTTTGAGCGGGCCGGCGCCGAGGTCGAAACGATTAGGCGCGAGTTTGACAACAACCCCAACTCGGAAGTGCGCGCGCGAATCAGCCTTCCTCAGGAGTCGTTGACGAAAGAGGTTCGTCCGATGCTGCTGCTGCTCGTGGCCGCGGTCGGATTCGTGCTTCTCATCGCCTGCGTGAACACAGCCAACCTATTGCTGGCTCGCGCCTCGGTTCGCAGCAGAGAATTGGCGATTCGCGCCGCGCTGGGCGCCGGGCGGTTGCGCGTCATACGCCAATTGCTGGCCGAAAGCGCGATGCTGGCCCTTGCTGGCGGCGCGCTCGGATTGCTTCTGGCCAGTTGGGGAGTCGAATTCCTTGCGAGCGGGCTGCCTGAATATCTGGCCAATGCAAACGCGCGGGTCGCGATGTTGAAGATCGATGCGATGGCGCTCGGCTTCACCTTCGCGCTCTCGATGCTGACCAGCTTTCTCTTCGGTCTCATACCCGCGCTGAGGCTTTCGAAAGTCGATCTGAACGAAGCGTTGAAAGAGGGCGCCAGAACTGCTGGGGCGCGCAGCAGGCTTCGCCAGGCGCTAGTCATCGTCGAGATCGCGTTGGCGATGGTGGTTTTGGTGGGAGGCGGGCTGACGATCAAGAGCTTCTGGCGGCTGGCCCATGTCGATCTTGGCTATGAGCCGGAGGGCGTCCTGACCGCGCAGATCGATCCGTCGGGCGCGAGATACAAAGAGTTCGAGCAAGTCACCAGCTTCTATCAGGGATTGCTCGGACGGATCTCGGCGATTCCCGGGACGCGTTACGCCGGATTCATAAACAGTGTGAACTCGTCAACGAATTTCGGCATTGACGAACATCCTCCGCTGCCGCCTGAGAAAGAGCCGATGGCGCAACAAAATCAGGTAAGCGCTGATTACTTCAAGGCAATGGGAATTCCTTTGCGCGCCGGACGATTCTTCAATGAGCACGACGTGAAAGGGGCGCAACCGGTCGCGATCATTGATGAGACTCTGGCCCGCCGCGAATTCCCCGGTGAAAATCCTGTCGGCAAACACATCACTTTCTGGAGGACGTCGCGTGAGATTGTCGGCGTCGTCGGGGCGGCGAAGTATTGGAGTCTCACCGGCGAGCCAGCCTCACACATTTACCTCTCTTACTTGCAGGACAACTGGTGGTCCATGTCGTTGAGGGTTCGCGCGCAATCGGGCGATCCGATGAATCTGGCCACTCCGATTCGCGCCGAGCTTGCGACGATAGATAAAAACCAGCCGATCCATTCATTCAAACCCCTCGAAGCGCAGGTCTCCGAACTGATCGCCCCGCAGCGGTTCACGACCGCGTTGATGGCCGGCTTTGCGGCTCTGGCCGCGCTGCTTGCGGCCATCGGCATCTACGGAGTGATGTCGTACACTGTCGCCGAGCGGACGCGCGAAATAGGGGTGCGCATAGCCTTGGGCGCGCGAACCGGAAACGTGATGAGAATGGTCTTGAGGCATGGGATGGCTCTGGCCATCGTTGGAGTGATGATCGGTTTGGCCGCCGCGTTCGCGCTGACCCGCATGATATCCGGCTTGCTCTTTGGCGTGCAGGCGACCGATCCCGCCACTCTAATGGCGATCACTCTGCTGTTGTTGGCGGTCGCGCTGGTCTCATGCCTCATCCCGGCGCGGCGGGCGACGAAGGTCGATCCGCTG
This sequence comes from Blastocatellia bacterium, assembly GCA_035714085.1. Classification (GTDB taxonomy): domain Bacteria; phylum Acidobacteriota; class Blastocatellia; order RBC074; family RBC074; genus JAJVID01. The sequence goes on along the minus strand of DASTMP010000298.1, from coordinate 29,384 downwards.
GTCGCATTGCGACACGAATGACGACAGGCATCGGACAAAAAATAGGGAATGGGGAATGGGTAGAAGATATTATTCCCAATTCCCCACTCCCTATTTTTTGTCCGGTGAAACCAGATCTGATATTTGATCACTAACCAACAGTTCTTCTCGAAACTGCGCCTGTGGCCTGTTTAGGCCCGCCGGCGACATTAAAACCGCAAAGATTGGAGGAGGAATGTTTCAAGACCTGCGCATCGGCTTGCGAATGCTGTTCAAAGACAAAGGGTTCACCGTCGTGGCCGCCCTCACTCTGGCGCTGGGGATCGGGGCCAACACGGCGATGTTCAGCGTGCTCAACACCTATCTGTTTCGCGCGCTTCCATATCCGAATTCGGACCGGCTGGTGCGGGTGTTTCGCACCTCGATACATTCGCAAAGGTGGCCGCATTCACCGGGGAACTTCTTCGATCAGCGCGAGAAAAACAGCGTCTTCGACAAGATGGTCGCCTACACCTATATAAGTCCCACCCTTGCCGAGCCGGGACGGCCTGCCGAGCGGTTGAGTGGGATCGCCGCCACGTCCGACTTTTTCCCGGCGCTGGGTGTTCAGCCGGCTCTTGGGCGCGTATTCGTTCCTGAAGATCATGAGACCTCGGAACAGGTCGGCGCCGGCCCTGTCGTCGTTCTCAGCGACCGCTTTTGGATGAGGCGTTTTGGCGGCGACCCGAACATTCTCGGTCGCACGCTGCGATTGGACGGACAGGATGTGAAGATCGTTGGCGTAATGCCTCCGGGTTTCGATCATCCGCTGCTGTGGGGCACGGTTGATGTATGGCGCCCGCTGGCGTTCAACGCAAAGGGGCGAGTGGACCGCGGCAGCAACTGGCTGCGAGCCTTCGCGCGTCTGAAGCCTGGGGAGTCGATCGCGCAGGCCGACCAGGCGATGAAGGCGCTCGCCGCGGCCGTCACCAAGGAGACTTCGCAGAACCAGAACGAGAGCCTGCGTCTCGAACCGCTCTATCTGTCAATGTCGGACGACATTGGACGGAAGGTCATGTGGTTCACGTTCGGGCTGGCCGGATTCGTGCTGCTCATCGGCTGCGCCAACCTGGCCAATCTACAACTCGTCCGCACCGCGGCGCGCGCCCGCGAGTTCGCTGTGCGAGCCGCGCTCGGCGCCGGGCGCCTCCGGTTGCTCCGACAATCGCTCATTGAGAGCATCATCATTGCTCTCATCGGCGGCGCGCTGAGCCTCCTGCTCGCGGAGTGGGGCGTAGGGGTCATCAGCCGCCGCCTCTTCAGCGAACTGCCTGGCGCGAAAGTGTCGCTCGATTTCGGCGTCTTCGGTTTCACGTTGCTCTGCTCGGCGCTGACCGGCCTGATCTTCGGAACGGTTCCGGCCTGGCTGGCCTCGCGGGCGGACGTCAATCAAGCGTTGAGGGAGAACGTGCGCGGATCGAGCGCAGGCCGTTCGCATCAACGATTGCGAAGCGCGTTGATTGTGGGCGAAGTCGCGTTCGCGCTGGTTTTGCTCACCGGGGCCGGTCTCTTTCTGCGTGGACTGCAACGCTTCGCCAATCTCGATCCCGGCTGGCGCGTGGACGGACTGGTGACGGCGGAAATCAGCCTGCCGAGGACAAAATATGCGAATGATGACCAGCGAAGAGCCTTCTACCAAAGGCTTGAGGAACGCCTGGCCGCGCTGCCCGGCGTCGAACGGGTCGCGCTTGCCGGATCGCAGCCGGTCTTTGGGTTTGGCAGCAGCGGCCCCTTAGTCGTCGAAGGCCAGCCCGAGCCGAAGCCGGGGCAGTACCCGGAAGTCTTTCGCGAACCGGTAAGCGCAGGGTACTTCGAGACCCTCGGAATCCACCTGATATCAGGCCGCACATTCACTTCGGCCGACACAGCCGGCCGGCCCGCGGTCACCATTATTAATGAAGCGACGGCGCGACGCTTCTGGCCGAACGAAAGTCCGATTGGCAAACGCATCGGCGGCTCGGATCCCAAAGACCGGGGCTGGCGAGAAATCGTCGGCGTCGTGAACGACGTGGGCTTCCCCGGGAGCCTGGGCGAACCGTACACGCGCCTCCAATCTTTTCTGCCATTGGCGCAAAATGTCTGGGATAGTGTGAACATCTCGTTGCGCGCTTCCGCGGCGCCGGAATCGCTCGCGAACGCATTGCGTGGCGCCGTCGCAGAACTCGATCCCGCTGTGCCTGCGCACCAGATCCGAACCGCGCGCAGCCTGGCGGAGGAGAGCCTGGGAAGCGTCTCGCTACTAGGCTCTTTGCTAGGCGCGTTCGCCGCGATTGGACTCGCATTGGCGGCGATCGGGATTTACGGCGTGATCTCATACTCGGTCGTTCAACGCACGGGCGAAATCGGCATTCGCATGGCGCTCGGCGCGCGAACGCTCGACGTGCTCCGATTGGTGTTGGGCAAAGGAGCGCGCCTGATTCTGCTCGGCGCGTTGCTCGGCTTCGGCGGCGCTTACGCCGTGGCGCGCTTCCTGGCTTCGGCGATCCCAACTCTGCCTACGCGCGATCCGACGGCGATGGCCGTCATCGCGCTCGCGTTGGTCGCCGTCGCGCTCGCGGCTTGTTACCTGCCGGCGCGGCGTGCGACAAAAGTCGATCCGATGGTGGCGCTCCGCCACGAATAGGTGTCAGGTGTGAGGTGTCAGGTGTCAGGTTGGAATCTGAGTCGTCATTCTTTTACTGACACCTGACACCTCACACCTGACACCTATTCACTTCTCAACGCGGTCATCGGATCAACATTCGTCGCCTGACGCGCGGGAATCCAGCAAGCCACAAGCGCCACAATGGCCAGCAGCAGAGCCACACTCACAAATGTCGCGGTGTCAGTAGCGCCCACACCGACCAGGAGGCTCTTCATCAACCGCGTCAATCCGAAAGCCGCAGCCAGACCGATCACGACGCCGAGCGACGTCCAGCGAATTCCTTGCAGCATGACGGGCTTCATCACGTCGAGCGTTCGCGCGCCGAGCGCCATGCGGATTCCTATCTCGCGCGTGGTTTGCGCGACTGTGTAAGACATCACGCCGTAAATTCCCACGGCGGCGAGAATCAACGCCACAATCGCGAAGCTGCCAAGCAGTAGCAGGCTGAATCGAGGCTTCGTAACCAATTCCCAGAGAATCTGGCTCAGGCTTCTGACTTGCGCCAGCGACACGTCCTTCCGGGTTTCCCAGACTGCGTTTTGTACCGCCGCCGTCATCTTCTCCGGCGCGCCGGTCGTCCGCACGACCAATGTTACTAAGTCCCAGGGGTCCTGCGCGAATGAAAGATACATTTCCGGTTCGGGTTCGACGAGCAAGCCCGCGTGCCGCACGTCAGCAACCACGCCCACGACCTGGCGCGGCCTGCTAGGATTAATGTCAGAACTCTTGCCAGGGATGACCTTTTGTCCCAGAGGATCAACGCCCTGAAGAAACCGGCGCGCGAACGCTTCATTGACGATGATGACGGGAGGAGAATCCACCGTATCGCGTTCGTTGAACGCTCTGCCCTTCGACAGCCGGATGCCCATCGCGCCGAAATATCCCGGGCTTATGACGCGGTAAAAGGCAGTCCGTGGCGCGCCGTCTTTCGGTTCAGGTTGTCCGACAATCGTGGCCGACGTGCTCTGGTTGTTCAACTGGGTCAGCGGCAAACTGCCGGTGACGGCGGCGTCCTTAACGCCGGGCAGCGCCTTCAACCGCGACAGAAGCTGATCGTAAAAATGCGCGATCTGTGGCAAGTCGATTGACGAGGGCAATTCGATTTGCATCGTCAACAGATTTTCCGCATTGAAGCCAAGCGCGACGTTTCGCTGATTGGCCAGGCTGCGCAGCATAAGTCCCGCGCCAATCAGCAACACCAGCGCCAGCGCAATTTCGCCCACGACCAGAAATCCGCGCATGCCGCGTTCGCGTATCGCGTGGCCGCCGCCGCTGAGAGCCTCGTTGATGTTCGCCCTGACCGCTTGCAACGAGGGCGCGAGCCCGAAGATCAAAACGGTCAGCAATGACAACACCAGCGTAAACGCCAATGCCCAACCATCCAGGCGGACGTCGGTCAGGCGAAAATATTCCCGCGGCGCCAGCGAGACCAGAAAATCCACGCCCCATCGCGCGAGCAGCAGCCCGAACGCGCATCCCAGACCGGCCAGAACCAGTCCCTCGGTCAGCAGCAATCGAACGATGCGCAATCTGCCCGCGCCCAGCGCCGCGCGGATCGCCATTTCCTGTTCGCGCGCGGCCACACGCGCCAGCAGAAGATTGGCGATGTTGACGCACGCGATCAGCAACACCAGGGCGACCGCGCCCTGCAGAATCAGCAACAGTGATCTGATGTCGCCAGTGAACTGTTTTCGCAACGGCACGAGGGCCACGCCTCTATTGGCGTTGCTTTTGGGATAGGCTCGTCCGAGCTGGCCGGCGATCATGTCCATTTCGGCCTGCGCCTGTTCGAGGGTAACGTCGTTCCTTAACCGCCCGACCGCTCTCAGGTATCGAGAGCCGCGTCCCGCTCCTTCGCGCAAAGTCATTGGCAGCCAGACCTCCGCTGTCTGATCCCACGTCGGTTCAGGGTGGCGATAGTCTCCCTTGAGCACGCCGATGATGGTGTAAGGGGTTTCGCTCAAATTGAGCGTCTGTCCGATCACATCAGGTTTTCCGTCCAACCGGGTTTGCCAGAAACTGTGGCTGATGACGACGACGTGATTTTTATCAGGCCGTTCTTCCTCGGTCGAAAACGTGCGGCCCAGTTGCGGGGCGACGCCCAGAGTCTCGAAAAAATCTCCCGTGACGATCGCGCCGTTAATTCGCGTCATGCCTTCCGCTGTAGCCATGTTGGCGAACCAGATGTTGTATGCGCTGACGCGTTCAAAGCTCCGGGCCTGTTTGCGCCAGTCCAGATAATCGGCGGGCGACACGACGAAGTTCTTCCCGCCTTCGCGCAGGTCGCGCGACCATATCTGAACCAGCCGGTCGGAATCTCTGTAAGGGAGCGGTTGCAGGATGACAGAATTGACGACGCTGAAGATGGCCGAATTCAAACCGATGCCGACGGCCAACGTGGCCACCGCGATCATCATAAAGCCCGGCTTTTTGATCATCAATCGAATCGCGTATCGCAAATCTTGAAACATTTCGCCCTCCTATTAGGCAAATCGAGTTCGGGCCTGACGCGCTCACTCCGTTCGCAGCGCGATCATCGGATCCACCTTCGTGGCTCGCCGCGCCGGTATGTAGCAAGCCAGCAATGCGACAACCGTCAGCGAGAGCGCGATCACTGTGAACGTCAACGGGTCTGTCGCGCTCACGCCGAACAACAATTTGGAAGTCAGCCGTGTCAGCGCGAATGAAGCGGTCAGACCGATCCCGACGCCAATTGCCACCAGGCGCATTCCCTGTCCGATGATCAGCTTCAGAATGTCGGAGCCTTGAGCGCCCAGCGCGATGCGGACGCCAATCTCTGCGGATCGCTGGGCGACGGAATAGGCCATCACGCCGAAGATCCCGACCGCCGCGAGTGACACCGCCAGCCCCGACAGCCAGTTCAGCAATACGGCGCTGAAACGCGGGCGCGCCAATTGGGTGGCGACGAGTTCGTCCATCGTCGCCACGCGGCTCACGGCCTGTTGCGGATCGAGCGCCGCGACCTCGCGACGCACGAGCGCGAGCGCGTTCGCCGCGCCCAATGTAGTTCGTACGGCGAAGTGGTTGAGAGCCGGCCCGCTCTGCGCGTACGGGACGTAAATGTCCACTCGCGTGTTTTGTAATTCGCGATAGCGGACGTCGCCCGCGACTCCGACGATCGTCATCCACCCGCCAAGCCCGACGTTGATGCGCTTGCCGACGGCGTTCGTGGCTGAGCCGAAGAAGCGCGTCGCCGTCGTTTCATTCACGATGGCGACCTTCTGGCCGTCGGATTTATCATGCGAATCGAACTCGCGCCCGGCTTTGAGCGGGATGCCGAAGACGCGGAAGTAATGCGGGTAGATGGTTTCATAATTCGCTTTCGGGTTTCTGCGCGCGTCATCGGGCGATTGCCCGTCGAAAGCGAAATCGGTGTCCCACCCCACCAGACCTTCGAGCGGGCGAATGAGCACGCCGCTGGCCGCGACTACGCCGGGCAGCGCTTCGAGGCGTTCGATCAGTTGGCGGAAGAATTCGCGCCGCGCCTCGACCGGCCCGTATTTCGCGCCCGTCAACCGCAACTGCATCGTCAATACGTCGCTCGGATCGAAGCCGAGCGGCGCGCGGCTCAAATTCAAGAAGCTGCGCAGGATGAGCGTCGCGCCCACGAGCAGGACCAGCGTCAGCGCGACCTCGCCCACGACCAGCGCGACGCGCAGGCGATTGCCAGCGCGCGAACCGCTGAGTTTGGCGCTGGCGTCGTTGAGCGTCTCGTTGAGATTGAACCGCGATGCCGACAACGCCGGCAGCAGGCCGAAGACGAGGGTGGTTGCGAGCGTACACAGCAAACTTACGAGCAGCGCAGCGCCACTGATCCGCACGTCTTCCAAACGCGGAATGTCAGCGGGCGCGATCGCCACGAGCAGATCGAGGAGCCAATAGGCCAGTGACACGCCTGCCGCGCCGCCGCAAATTGCGAGCGCAAAGCTTTCGCACAGCAACTGACCGACGAGCCGCCATCGGCTCGCGCCCATCGCGGCGCGCACTGCCAGTTCCTTGCGCCGAGATGTGGCCCGCGCCAGCGACAGGTTCGCAATGTTCGCCGCCGCGATCAGCAGCAACAGACCAGTCGCAGCATAGAGCGTCCACAGCGCGGGCTTCGCGTCGCCGAATAAATAATCGGGGAGCGGAGTGAGAACTACGCGATGGCCTTTCGCTTCCGTCGCGGGATATTGCTCGGCGAGGCGCGCGATGATCGTGTTCAGATCGGCCTCGGCCTGATCGAGCGTGACGCCGGGTTTGAGCCGCCCGACGGCTTGCAAAAATGTGTAGCCTCGACTTTCAACACCGCGCTTATCCATTGAAGGCAGCAGCGGCGTCCACAAGTCCACGCCTTTGGGAAAAGCGAATGTCGGAGGCATCACGCCGATGACGGTGAAGCCCTGCTGACTCAGCGTAATCGTCCGGCCAATGATTTTAGGATCGGCGCTGAAACGCTCGCGCCACAACTGATCGCCGAGCACGACGACCTTTGCCCCATTAACCTGGTCCTCGCTTTCATCAAAGACTCGTCCCAACGCCGCCTGCGCTCCCAGGACAGAAAAAAAGCGTCCCGTCACTTTGGCGCTTTCGAGTTGGAGCGGATCGCCACGGTCAGTCAGCGTATAGCCGTAACCATAGACCGTAGTTGGCATCAAGGCGAGGCTGGTGAAGCTACGATTTTGCTCTTGCCAATCGCGGACTTCGGCGACGGCAAGTTCGACAAAGGGATTGTTCGTGGTCGTGTCTTTTTTCCAGGCCACGACCAGCCGCTCCTGTTCGGGGAAGGGCAGCGGGCGCAGCAACACCGCATACACGACGCTGAAAATCGCTGTGTTCGCCCCAATGCCCAAAGCGAGTGTGATCACGGCGATCAAAGTGAAGCTGGGCTTCTTCAACAACATTCGAGCGCCGAAGCGCAGGTCCTGCCAGAGCGTTCGCATAATCCCTCTCAAAGAAGGTGTCAGGTGTCAGGTGTCAGGTGTCAGGTGTCAGGTGTCAGGTGTCAGGTGTCAGGTGTCAGGTGTCAGGTGTCAGGTGTCAGGTGTCAGTCTGGAATCTGCGGTGTCATTCTTCTTACTGACACCTGACACCTGACACCTGACACCTATTCGCGCCGGAGCGCAACCATCGGATCCACTCGCGCGGCCCTGCGAGCCGGAACGTAACACGCCACAATCGCCACCATCGCCAACAGCATCGCCACTCCGCCATAAGTCAGCGGATCGGTCGCCGTCACGCCGAAGAGCTGGTTGGCGATCAAACGGTTAAGCGCGAAAGCGGCGGCCAGTCCGAGCGCCAGCCCCACGACCGTCAATTTGAAACCTTCGCCGATCACCATACGCAGCACGTCGCGGTTTGCGGCGCCGAGCGCCATTCGCAATCCGATTTCTTGCGTGCGCTGATTGACCGAATAGCTCATCACGCCATAGAGCCCGGCGGCCGCCAGCGCCGCCGCGAGCGCGGCGAATAATCCGAGCAGCCAGGCCGAAAGCCGCGCGCGCCACAATGAGTCCGCGATCACGACTTCCATCGCTCTCACCGACCGTAATGGGATACCGCGATCAATTCGTCCCATTTCTTCCCGCACGGCGCCGGCGAGCGTTTCCGGCGCGGCTTTGGTCCGGACAATGAGATAAGCGTCGTCCGAGGGCAGTTGCGAATCGGGGCGGTAGATTTCAGGATACGGCGGCATGTTCAGCCCGTCGGTCTTGATGTCGGACACCACTCCGATGATCTCGGCCTTTGGAAACCAGGATGAGAAATTGAGCATGAACTGCTTCCCGATGGGGTCTACATTCGGCCAGTATTTCCGCGCCGTCGTCTCGTTGATCAATGCCACGTTCGGCGTATCAACTGTGTCGCGTTCGTCGAATAGTCGCCCGCGGATGAGGCGCATTCCCATCGTGCGAAAGTAAGCCGCGCTAACGCGATTGACTCCGACGACGCCGTGGCAGGGAAGACCCTTCTGGCGAAGCTCTGCGCAGTCCCCGAAATCGCCGGCGACCGGCTCGCGTCCTTCTATACTGATCCCCGTCGGTTGGGGACCGCCTGCGAGGGGCAGCCGGTCGGAGATCGCCGCCGCCTCAACTCTGGGCAGCGCATTGAGTCGCTCCTCGACTTCACGATACAGCTTGATCCGCGTTACGAATTCCTTGCTGCCGGGGCGGCTGTCGCCATTTGTGCGACCATACTTGTAGTCGGGCACATTGACCTTAATCGTAAGCAATCGGCTGGTCGCGAATCCCGGATCGGTCAGTTGCAAGCGAATGAAGCTTTGCACGATCAATCCGGCCCCGACCAGCAGCAGCATCGCCAAAGCCACTTCTCCGACCACCAGCAGATTGCCCACTCGTCTGACCCTGCGGCTTGACGCCGCGCCGCGGCCGCCTTCTTTCAGCGCCTCCTGCAGGTCGGTACGAGCGGCGCGAATCGCCGGAACCAGACCGAAGAGCAGTCCCGTAGCCAACGACACTGCCGCTGTGAAGGCGAAGGCCTGCCAATCGAAACGCAGGTCGTCCAAACGCGGAATGCCGGACAGCAGAGCCGTGAGCGCCCGCATTCCATTCGCTCCGAGCAATAAGCCAAACCCGCCGCCAAGCACAGCCAGCAACATGCTCTCGGTCAGAAGTTGGCGCATTAACCGCCCGCGACTCGCGCCTAACGCGGCGCGCACTGCGAACTCGCGCTCGCGTTCGGCTGCGCGCACGAGCAACAGGTTCGCAACATTCACACAGGCTATCAGCAGGACCAATCCAACGGCGGACAACAGGAGTAAAAAGACCCGTTCGAAACCTCCGAGACTTCCGAGTATCTCGGCGCCGGCGGGAACCAGAGCGATGCCGCTTTTTTTGTAGTGTTCCGGATAATCGGTTTCGAGTTGCGCAGCGATGAGATCCATCTCGGTCTGCGCCTGATCGAACGATACGCCGGGTCGTAATCGAGCGATCACCGACCATCCGCCCGACGCGCGATTCGTTTTCTCTTCAGCGCTGAAAAAGTATGGGACCCAGACTCGGGGGACATCTTCGGCGGTCAGCCAGAATCCCGGCGGCATAACGCCAATCACCGTACGCGGCAGACCGTCCAGCAATATGGTTCGGCCAATCATTTGTGGGTCGGCCGCATAATGACTGCGCCATAGGTCATTGGCCAGGATCACGGTCCTCGGCGCATCAGGATCGTAATCCCGGTCCGTAAATGTTCGGCCCAATTGCGCGCTCGCGCCCAGAGTTTCAAAGAACCGGCCGGCGGCGCGGATCGTCACCACATACATCGTCAAATCCCCGCTGTTGAGGATGGTCGAGTTGGCGCGATAAGCGGTCATCTGCTCGAAGCTTCGGCTCCGCTCGCGCCAGTCGTGGAAGGCGCCGGGGCTGACATTCCCGAAATCCGAATGATAGCCCACTTGATAACGCATGCCGCGCTTCTCGCTCTTCCAGGCATACACCAGACGGTCCGGATCTTTGTAGGGCAGCGGTTTGAGGACGATGCCGTTAAAGACGCTGAAGATCGCGGTGTTGGCGCCGACGCCGAGCGCGAGCGTAAGAACGACGATGAGCGTGAAGACCGGTTTCTTCAACAATGCGCGCGCGCCAAAGCGCAGATCCTGCCAGATTGTTTGCATACTTCAGTTCTCCTGGTTATATGAGCCGCGTATCTCGGAGCGCGTTGGGTTGCGTTGTAACAAATCAGGCTTCAGTTGGAGCGATAGGATTTCAATTCCGGTTCACTCTCACTCGCACTGTCTCCAACATCCGATCCAACTCCGCCCGGTTGAAGTATTGCCCCGCCCGGATCACGCCCCAAATGCTGGTCGTGTTGTGAATGTCATTCAGAGGATTTCGTTGGAGCATCACGAGGTCTGCTCTCTTGCCAATGTCGATTGAGCCGAGATCTTTCTCCAGGCCCAGAAATTCGGCTGGATTGAGCGTAGCCGTTCGTAACGCTTCGCCAGGGGAAAGCCCGGCTTTCACCAATAACGCCAACTCGTCATGTAGGGCAAAGCCGGGCAAGCAGTAATCAGTTACGGCATCTGTCCCGGCGAGGAGTCGGACACCAGCCTTGTGTAACAAGACGGCTAGTGAGGCCTCACGAGCATAGTCGCGCTTCATAAATTCCCAGTCGGCGCCAGTCAGGCTCCGGAGGCTTGGATTGTTTCTGGGGTCAAGTTGGCGTCGAACTTCGGGGTGGACGTAAATTAGCCGAGGATCAGGATTCTTCACCAGATCGCTGCGCGCGGCGAGGCCGTATTTGGGGGTCAGGGTCGGCGTCAACCATACTCGTCGTGCGATAAGCAACTCCGCCAACTTCTGAAGCCGCCCCGGAGCCAGCACGTCCGGTTCATCAAATAACCAATCTATCTTCTCGCTGTGGCCGCTCTGATCAATGTGAAATTTGTAGTTTCGCTCGCCCTTAGTGTGCCGCGCCAGAACACACAATTCGACGCCCGTGGTAACGGGCCTGCGGCGGAGCGCAATCAGGGATTCGACCGGACCGAGGTCCCGGCTCAAAGTCGCTATCGCGCCCTTGCCGACGGCGGAATTTAGCCATGCTAGCGCGCCATCAGCCCAGACGGCAGGGGCGAGCTTGCCCGCGAAGGCCTCATTGATAGCTTCTTTGACTCGCGCCGTCTGTTGCGGGTCGGAATCAGGCGGAGGAGATTCGCCTTCGTGAAGATACCCAAAGCACTCCGCACGCAGCTTGCCGCCGCCCATGTGCTCGATGCTGCTTGGTCCTGCTTCGATGGCTTCGCGCGCGGTCATGGCCAGTGGAATGTGTCCCGCGAATGTCAGACCAACGAGCTTGGCTTCCTCGGCGATGGCCAGATACGATTCCTTAGAGAGCCTGTCATAGACTTTGACGAAGTTTGCTCCCGCCTCTTTTAAAGCGCGCACGGCCTGGCGCGCTTCCGCCGCATTCGCCACGCGCTGCTTGGTCCAATCGATAGCGATCGGACCGTCAAGCTGCGGCCCGGATACGACCATGCGTGGGCCAACACGCTTTCCCGCTTCCACTTCCTCTCGCAGTCGCACCATACGCGCTATGTCGAGGGCTCCCATGTCACGCGTTCCGAGAACACCGTTGGCGACGAACAGCGGAAGGACAACCTCCGTGACATCCTCGCCCTTCGGGGGCCCTGGATAAAACGTCAGATGAGAGTGCATATCCCAAAGACCGGGAATAAGGAATTTGCCTGTGGCGTCAATGACTGTCGAAGCTTTTGGAGCGACCGATTGTTCCGGCTCAATGGCAGTAATGCGACCGCCTCTCACGACAACGCGCTGATCATCGCTCGTCCGCATGCCCGCCACATCAATGCCCGTCACATGCCGAATTACCAGATCGGGCGTCGGAGTGGATTGAAACGTACCGAATGCAAGTATCAGCGTGGCTGCGAAGGTGATGCCCCCACGCTGTTTGAGCGACATCCGCGCGCCGAATCGGAAGCCTTGAAACATTTCATACTCCAATCTTCATGGCGATCTTCATGGTTGCCGGCTGTCGCTCATTTTGATGCGCCGTTCAAAGTATTCACAATGACTCGCTCGAGATATTCGGCGCCTCTTTGCGGACTGTCTCCGATCAAATGCTCAATCACTCGGCCTTCACGCGAGAGGACAAACACCTGCGGAATCGGCGGCGCGCCGGTTTCATCCTCGGTCCCTTTCAAGAACGCTGGCGAAAGGAAGCGGTTGTCGTATCCGACGATGTAATCGGCGCCGGCTTTCTTGAGAAATTTGACGACATTGCCTTGCTCGCTTTTCTCGTCGGAGGTCAGACCGACAACTTCTACTCCCTTGTCGCGATATTGCCTGCTCAGGTTGGCGAGTTTCGGAACGAGTCTGACGCAAGGCGCACAGTTGCTTTGCCAGAAATCCACGACGAGAATCTTGCCGCGAAAATCGGCCAGTTTAAATTTGGAGCCGTCCAATTTTTCGATTTCGGCATTCAGCGCCGAGGCGACGTCCCACTCGTCCGGCATCGGAATCGAACGTGGCGCCCGCGCCGCCTGAGTGGCGCCCGCGCGTCCTTCAATTTGCCGCGGCGGCGCAGCCGTATTGCAGGCAAAAGAAAACGCCGAGGCGCTTAAGAGAATGGCTGTGATATTTCGCTTGCTCATTATTCGCAAGCCATAACGCATTTCTTGCAACATTTCATCCTCCAATCTTGTGAGTGCGGAATGTGGAATGCGGATTTTGGATCGCTCATTGAAAAAACGGAAAGAGCCGTTTCAACTCGGCCTTTTCAGGCCGCCGCCCGTATTCGCATATCTCGAACGCCTCGGCGTGTTTTACCTTCGTCGCGGTCTCGTCGCCGTACCATTCCTTCAACACGCCTCTGAAGCGATCCGCGACGCCGACATTGCGCGCGGCGTGTTGGTCGCGGACCTCCTTGACGCGTTTAGCCCGCTCTTCGGCGTTTTTTGGAATCAATCCCTCATAGCCGTTCGCGCCGCCCTCAAGAAACTGCGACTCAATCACGGCCAGCGCGTCCAGCTTCTTGTCCATCACCGAATCTATCGAGACGGCGATGTCGGGCTGAGACGGATTGGGCTTCATAAACCGGTCGGTGTAGTACATAAAGATCGGGTTGCTTTTCATCGGCGGCGTTTCGGGACAAATGAACGGAACGGTAACCATATATGCCGCGTCCTGCACCAGGATGCCCGTATAGCGATGATCGGGGTGATAATCGTTAGGGCGCGGGCTGAGGACGATGTCGGCTTTCCAATTGCGGATCAATCGAATGATCGCGCGCCGATTTTCGAGCGTCGGCATCAACTCGCCGTCGTGGTTATCCATGACCTCGACGGTGGTTCCCAGGATTTTTGAAGCATCCTCGACCTCTTTCTTTCGACGCGTAGCGAGCGGCCCGCCGGCTTCGCGCCAATGGCCGATGTCGCCGTTGGTGACCGAGACGAATTTGACGTGATGGCCCTTCGCGGCCCACATCGCCGCCGTCCCGCCGACCGACAATTCGCAATCGTCGGGGTGCGCGCCGAATGCGATGATCCGCAGTTTGCCGTCTCCCGTCTGCGGCCTGGCGGCGGTCTTTTCAATGTTGATTGTGAGAGCGATGGCGGACGCCGACAGGAGCGCTAAGGCGACGCGGCGGAACGTGAGCAGGGATGTCCTCTTCATTTTTCTTGTCCTCCGAAGGAATGTTCTCAGGTTCAATTCAATGGTTATCTGTTACGCAATGCAGCGTGGGGTGATATGCTGAAGTTGTTTGGCAATGATTTCAATAGCGTTTCGATCAAAAGTAATGAAAATCAACCACGAAGAAACGAAGGAAACGAAGAAAGATAAGAAAAAAACTTCGCGCTCTTCGTTTCTTCGTGGCTGATTTTCCTAGGAGGCGCCAGATGACAACTAATTATGAGAACCTGATTGTCGAAAGGAGCGCGCCGATTGCGCGCGTCACGCTCAATCGTCCCGAACGCCGCAACGCGCTGTCGCTGGCCTTGATGCGCGAATTGACGGACTGTTTGCGGGAGATCGGCGGATCAGCCGAGATACGCGCGGTCATTTTATCCGCCGCCGGAAGCGTCTTCTCCTCAGGCCACGATCTGACCGAGATGCGCGGGCGTTCGATCGGCGAGTACCGCAAGATATTCGACGCCTGTGTCGAGATGATGAACGCGATCCAGAGCGTCCCGCAACCGGTCATCGCCGAGGTTAGGGGAATGGCGACCGCCGCCGGCTGCCAGCTGGTCGCGGCCTGTGATCTGGCCGTCGCCGCCGAAGAAGCCAAATTCGCCACGCCGGGCGTCCGCATCGGACTGTTTTGCAGCACTCCGATGGTCGCGTTGACACGGGCGATCGGCCGCAAACGCGCGCTCGAAATGTTGATGACCGGAACGCCGATTGACGCTAGCACAGCCGCCGAATGGGGTCTGGTCAATCATGTCTTTCCCGCCGTTCAGTTGCGTGACAAGACTCTGGCCCTGGCCAGGCGAATCGTCGAAGCGAGTCCGCTCGTCGTTGGCATCGGCAAACAGGCCTTCTACGCGCAGATCGATCTCGATCAGACCAAGGCATACGATTACACCAAGGAGGTCATGAGCCTGAACATGATGGCGGATGACGCGCAGGAAGGCATCGGAGCGTTTTTGGAGAAGAGGGAGCCTTGCTGGAGCGGACATTGATAGAGCTTTTCAACACAAAGGTTCAAAGGTTCGAAGGGGCAAAATGGAAGAAAGCTCAAACCTGTATCACGCCTTCGTCCCTTTGAACCTTTGTGTTGTTTGTATATGAATATCCTATCGCTCGAAAACATCAGCAAAACTTACGGCGTCAAGCCGCTGTTTGAATCGGTTTCGCTCGGCCTGGACGAATCGGACAAGGTCGGCGTGATTGGCGCAAATGGCAGCGGCAAATCGACGCTCTTGCGCGTCATCACCGGAGAAGAGCCGCCGGACACAGGCCGCGTGGTCATCGCCGGCGAGAAGATTGTCGCCTGCCTTTCGCAAAACCCTTCGTACGATCCCGATCAAACAGTCATCGAAGCCGTCTTCACCGGCGGAAACGAAGCGCTTCGGCAGAAGCTGGAGCTCGTGCGCGAATACGAAGAAGTTTGCGCGAAGCTCGCCGGGCAGGCCGAACCTGGAGGCGCGGACGAAAAGTTGATGAACCGCGTCGCCGATCTCACCCGACTGCTTGAGACTTCGGGCGCGTGGCGGCTCGAAACCGAAGCGAAAAACATCCTGGCTCGGCTCGGCGTCTCCGATCTGCGCGCGCGCATGAGCGCGCTGTCCGGCGGCCAGCGCAAACGCGTGGCCCTGGCGCACAGCCTGATCATCGAGCCCGACCTGCTGATACTCGACGAGCCGACAAACCACCTTGACGCGGAAACGGTCGAGTGGCTGGAGAGGTATCTGGGTGAATTCAAAGGGGCGCTGCTGCTGGTCACTCACGACCGATATTTTCTGGACCGCGTCACAAACCGCATGATCGAAATTGATCGCGGCCGGGTACGGACGTTCGCCGGCAATTACGGCCACTACCTTGAAAAGAAAGAGGAGCAGGAGGAGCGTCAGGTCGTCGAAGCGCAGAGGTTGAAACAGATGGCGCGACGGGAGCTTGAATGGCTGCGGCGAGGCCCGAAAGCGCGCACGACGAAAGCCAAAGCCAGAATTGATCGTGCGAACGAATTGATCCAGCAGTCGCGTCAGGCCGCAAGCGAGATCTCGAGCAAAAGGTCGCTCGACATCGCGTTCGAATCGGCGCGATTGGGAGGGAAGATTCTGGGCCTGCGGGGCGTCAGCAAATCTTACGACGGCCGCGCGATCATCAGTGACTTCAACTATCAATTTAAGCGCGGCGACCGCATAGGCGTCATCGGCCCGAACGGCGCGGGCAAAACCACGCTGCTCGAAATCGTCGCGCGGGGGATCGAGCCCGACGCGGGCGAGATCGAAGCCGGCAAAACCCTGGTCATCGGATATTACGATCAGGAGAACCGCGACTTCGACGAATCGCAGCGGCTGATTGATTACATCAAAGACGTGGCCGAACGTATCCGGACTGCGGACGGCGATTGGATCACCGCCAGCCAGATGCTCGACCGGTTCCTTTTTCCGCCCGCGGCGCAGTATCAACCGATCGCCACGCTGTCGGGCGGCGAACGTCGCAGGCTCTATCTGCTCAGAATCCTGATGGGCGCGCCGAACCTGCTGCTGCTCGACGAGATTACGAACGATCTGGACATCGCGACGCTCTCAGCGCTCGAAGATTACCTGGAGACTTTTCCCGGCTGCCTGGTCGTCGTCAGCCACGACCGCTATTTCCTCGACCGGACGGTTGATTATATCTTCAGGTTCGAAGGATTCTCCGAGGGGAGCATGCGGATCCGAGAATATCCCGGCGATTACTCCGCTTTCATCGAGATTCGCGACCGCGAAAACGCCGAAAAAGCATTGGCTGAAACGACCACGAAAACCGCGGCCAAACCGCGGGAAGAGGGCAAGCCTGCGCAGGATTCGACGGCGAAGCGCAAATTGTCATTCAAGGAGAGGCGCGAGTTGGAAGAATTGGAAGCGCGCATCCCCGCCGCCGAAGCGCGCAAGGCGGAAGTCGAAAGGGAACTCGACGCGAATTCGAGCGACCACGTTCTTGTACAGAAATTTTACGAAGAGTTGCAATCGCTCAACGGCCAGCTCGACCATGATTTGAATCGTTGGGCTGAACTGGCGGAGCTGGATTGATTATCTGTACGGGTAATCGTCTGGAAGTTTGAAGGGTGGAATCAGCCTGCCGTCTACATCGGTGAATCCATACTCTCGCGCCAAGTCGCCTGCGGTCAGTGTCCTTCCCGATTTCTGCATTACATTTGAATCTGTGGCGAGCGCGGCGACGGCGCGTCCGACGTATTCGGGCGATTCGGTGAAGCTCTCATATCCTTTCATCCCGGCGCCCTCAAACGCCTCGACCACACGTTCGGTGCGGATGAATCCCGGAGCAAGGGAGACGGCGGCGATGTTTTGCTTTTTGAGTTCTTGCGCCATTCCAAAAGCCATCCGATTGATTGCGCTCTTTGCGGTGTCGTAAAAGATATTACTCAGATAGACGTCATCAACCCATGCGGTGATGTTGACGATCAGCCCCTGGTTCTGCCGCAGCATTAAAGGAGCGGCGAAGCGGCTGGAGATCAAAGTCGCTCGGACGCCTGAGGTAAACATTCTGTCCCAGTAATGCAGCGGCTGTTCCCAGAAAGGGGCCTGGCTGATCCGCCCTTCGACTTCGTATCCGCCCCACGCGCAATTGACCAGCAAGTCCAATCTGCCTTGTTCCACCTTCACACGCTCGAACAGCGCTTCGACGTCGGCGTCGATGGTGTGATCGCAACGCGCGGCCACACCCACGCCGCCCCGCGACGTTACGGCTTCAGCTGTCTCGTCAATTGTGCCGGGCATATTGTCGGTCGTAGGTTGACCTCTCATGCTGCGGCCTGTGACATAAACTGTGGCGCCGCATTCGCCCAGGGCGAGCGCTATTCCACGTCCCGCGCCACGGCTCGCGCCGGTCACTACCGCGACCCTACCTTTTAGATTCAGCATAGTTCACTCCGGTTATTGATACTCAAGGAGCGCAGCGCGGAACCAATCCGGAAGCTCGACCGAGCGTTCCGCCGCGTAGTCCGCCCATGCGTTCACGCTGCGCGCCGATGCGGCAAGCTGATCCGTCCCGTGAATAAATATCCCATAGCTCATTTCGAAACTGCGCCGTCCGATCCGTTCGACTCGCGCGCCGACGTCGAGCGTCGCCGGGTAGATGACCTGCCGTTTGAAATCGCACGAGGTCGAGACCAGCGCGGGACCTTCGGCTCCGCCGGCCTGCTTGCCTTTGAAGCCGGTCTTCCTGATCAATTCAACGCGCGCCGATTCGAGATAGGTGAAATAGACCGCGTTGTTGACGTGCCCCTGCGAGTCCATGTCGCCCCAGCGGACTTCAATGGTTTTCCAGTATTTGAACTGATCGCGTATGACTGTTTGGTCGGTCATCGATCTATTACCCGCCTTCGCGTTGTTCACGCGCTCGCGAATCGTCGGGCGTCACGCTCAACGTCAATTTATCGTTTCCCCGGATGACGGTCAGGTTCGACTTCATCCCTACTTTTTGATCGGTCAACAGGCGATGCAGATCGTCAATGCCCGCAATGGGCTGGTCGTCATAAGCGACGATCACGTCGCCTTCCTGCACGCCGGCATTCGACG
Organism: Blastocatellia bacterium; assembly: GCA_035714085.1. Classification (GTDB taxonomy): domain Bacteria; phylum Acidobacteriota; class Blastocatellia; order RBC074; family RBC074; genus JAJVID01. The sequence goes on along the minus strand of DASTMP010000298.1, from coordinate 11,004 downwards.
CCGGGCTGCCGGGTTCGGTTGAAACCACTAACACGCCTGTTTCGACCGAGAGGTTGTGGTAGCGCACGAGCCTGCGGTGAAGCGGGACGGCCTGTCCCGCCACGCCGATGTAGCTGCGGCGCACGCGGCCCTCTTTGATCAATTGGCCCGCGACGAATTTCGCCGTGTTGATGGCGGTCGCAAAGCAGATTCCTTGCGCGGGCAGGATGACGGCCGTATTGACGCCGATCACCTCGCCGCGCGAGTTGACGAGCGGCCCGCCGGAATTGCCCGGATTCAACGCCGCGTCGGTCTGAATCACGTTGTCGATCAAACGGCCCGTCCCCGAGCGCAAGCTCCGTCCCAGCGCGCTGACCACGCCCGCGGTCACCGAATACTGGAAGCCATATGGGTTTCCGATGGCTACCGCGAGTTGGCCAACGCGAATCTTATTCGAATCGCCGAACGCGACGGACATCAGGTTCGGCGCGTTGATCCGGATCACGGCCAGATCGGTTTCCGGGTCGTCGCCGATCAACTGCGCCTCGCCGCGTCGGCCGTCTAGCAGCGTCACTTCGATCTTCAACGCGCCATGAACGACGTGGCTGTTCGTCAGCAGGAAACCGTCAGGCGTGAAGACGAATCCGGAGCCGCCGCCGCCACGCCGCCGGTCGCCGGTTGAAACCTCGATGTTAACCACCGAAGGGCTGATCTTCTCAGCCGCGCCGATGACAGCTTGCGAATAGGCGTCGAGCAATTCATTGTCCGATAAGGCCGCCGTGTCGTTCGATCCGCTTCCCTCGGCGTTGAATTCCCGACCGGATACAAATTGGAAAAAATCTTTCATATCTCCTCCTTTGTTCGACTCATCGCAATTTTATGAAACAGACTTATGGTCTTTGAAAATTAAATGCGCCCGGGCAATTCAATGTAGGGGCGGGTATTTCCCGCCCAATCGCTTGGATCACGGACGCGGGCGGGGAATACCTGCCCCTACGCTGTTGTTTCATTTATTTCTCAAAGACCATAAGTCTGTCGCGCTCATTGCTGTCGTTTTTCCAGATAGGCCCGTTTGATTACGGGCAGATCTCGCACCTTTTCATTTCCATCCGTCGGGACGTTGGAAATGATCTGGACGATGTTCAATCCCTGGATCACCTCGCCGAAGACTGTGTACTGCCCGTCCCAGGTCGGATTGGGACGAATGCAGATGAAGAACTGGCTCGACGCGCTGTTCGGGTCGGGCGTGCGGGCCATACCGACAGTGCCGCGCGCGAACGGGCGTGTGCTGAATTCGGCGGGTACTTTGGGTTGATTCGGTTCTCCTTGGCCCCACTTCTCCCGGTTACCGCCTCCGCGAGTCTGTGGATCGCCGCCCTGAATAAAGAAATCGGGCTGGACGCGGTGAAATCCGGTGCCGTCGTAGAATTTATCTCGGATCAGCTTCTTGAAATTTTCGACGTGGCGCGGCGCGACATCGGGATAGAGCGCGATCTTGAAGCTGCCGTAATCTGTCTCGAACACCGCGACCTCGTCATCGTACACTGGCGGTCCCGCCACCTTCGGCGTGGGCATCTTTAATGATGAGCTGTTGTTTTCAGCTGTGTTGTTGGAGCAGGCGAATGCGAAAACGCCCAATAGAAAGGCGATAAAAATGTTCTTGATAATTTTCATAACGTGTCATTGATTCTTGGAACTGGTACGGTATGGGGAGCGTACCGCTGTGGGAAACATCAAGCGTCTAACTTCTTCTTCAAAATATCATTGACCGCTTGCGGATTGGCTTTGCCGCCGGAGGCTTTGATTACCTGGCCGACGAAGAAGCCCATCAACGCAGTCTTGCCGCCGCGGTAATTTTCGACCTGCTTTGGATTGGCCACGATCACCTCGTCAACGATCTTCTCAATCGCCGAAGCGTCGGTGATCTGCGTAAGGCCTTTCTCTTTGACGATCTCCGCCGGCGCCTTGCCGGTCGCGAACATCTCGACAAAGACGTCTTTCGCGATCTTGCCGGAGATCGTTTTGTCGTCGATCAAGCGGATCATCGCGCCGAGGTCTTCGGCCTTGATCTTGCATTCGGTGATGTCGACCTTTGCGTTCGTCAGTTCGCGCAGCAGCTCGGACAATACCCAATTCGCGGCGGCGCGAATGTTGTTCGCGGCTTTGGCCGCGGCCTCGAAGTAATCCGCTAATTCGCGCTGGCCGGTCAGCCTGAACGCTTCGTCGGCGTTCAGATCGTAATCGCGCATGAAGCGCTGGCGGCGCGCTTCGGGCAGTTCGGGCAGTTCGTCGCGCAGCCGTTCGACCCACTCTTTGCTGACTTCGAGCGGCGGCAGGTCTGGTTCCGGGAAGTAGCGGTAATCGGGCGCGTCTTCCTTCGAACGCATCGTGTAGGTCTTGCCTTCCTTCTCGTTCCATAACCGGGTCTCCTGCGTGACCTTTCCGCCGGTCTCCAGAAGGGCGACCTGGCGGTCGATTTCGTATTCGATGGCCTTTTGCAGAAACCTGAGCGAGTTGACGTTTTTGATCTCGGCCCTCACGCCAAGCTTCGTTTCGCCCGCGCGGCGCACCGAGACGTTCGCGTCGCAGCGCAGATTGCCCTCTTCCATGTTGCCGTCGCATACGTCGACGTATTGCAGCGTGCGGCGCAGGAAGTTGACGTAATCGTAAGCCTCCCAGCTCGAACGGAAATCCGGCTCGCTGACGATTTCGAGCAGCGGCGTTCCGGCTCGGTTCAGATTGACATAAGACTTGTTGGGATCGCCGACGTCGTGAACCGATTTGCCCGCGTCCTCTTCGATGTGCGCGCGAGTGATTCCGAACCTCTTGAGACGCCAGTCGGCGGCGCGTCCACCCTCGTCGCGCTCGCTGGTCAGAATCTCGACAGCGCCGCGCTCCGAGAAGGGGCGGTCGTACTGCGAGATTTGATAGCCCTTCGGCAGATCGGGATAAAAATAATTTTTCCGCGCGAAGATCGATTCGTCGTTGATTTTAAGATTGAGCGCGAGGGCCGCCTTGCCCGCCATCTTCACAGCCTCGCGGTTGAGCGTGGGCAGCGCGCCGGGCAGACCAAGGCATACCGGACAGGTGTTGCTGTTCGGCTCTTGCCCGAATTCAGTCGAACAGGCGCAGAAGATTTTTGAATCGGTTTTGAGTTGCGCGTGTACTTCAAGGCCGATGACGGCCTCCCAACCTTCTTTCACCGCTTCTCTCCTTACAGCTTTGTGATTTCGTCGAATGTTGAATGTGGAATTATAGCACGGGCGCCTCTTATGAAAACTGGCTGTGCTTTGGCTAAAGAATCGCTCGATATGTATTCAGGTTCCTTTAAATCATTGCGGGAGTACGCCGCATCGAGTCGGAAAAGGCCGAATTCGTAGATGCGCTGGGGATGGTGGCTTATAGTCGCTTTGAAACTCATCCGATCAAGGTGTCTGCAACTCCAGGGCATAAATATCCTGAGTCCCGACGTCACGCAGCACCAGTGGGGAATCGTCCAATGCCAACCCTATCCAATTAGCCATGACCCCTTGCGCTAGACGAAGCCCTTTTAAACTGACCACCTGTTCGAGCTTCTGATCGGCAATCCGTACACGAAACAGTCCCGGATCGTTTTGACTTGGGCTGCCAAAGTAAATGTATTTCCCATCCCGCGACCAGTGTTGATAACCTCCACCCCGCTCGGTCAACTGTGTCCACTTCTGGATCGTGAAATCGTAGAGCATCAATTTCTGCGGCATCATTGGCAACGCACAGATGTAGCGTCCATCCGGCGACCAGCGAGGAGACCACAGCCCATCGGAACCGGGTAGCTTAGAAAGCTGATGAGTATTCACATCAAGCAAGTGGATCGCGACGTTGCCAGAAGCCCTTGTCCCTATTGCAAAGGCCAGCTTGTTTCCGTCCGGAGACCAGGTGGGATCGGTTTCGTAGCGTTCCTCTGGCATCAGTTGTTGTACGCTTCCACCACTTGCCGAAACCACATAAATTTTCCATGGCTTGCCAGGCTCTTTTCCCATAAAGACAATCTTTCTTCCATCCGGAGACCAGCGTGGCAAGATAACCCGTATCGGTGGAACACTCAGTTGGAGTCGCTCGTTGCCATCCACTCTGCTTCGCCATAAGCTGCCTTCCGGGTGGGTCACATACGCGATCCACTCTCCGTCTTTGGAAAACTCCACGCCTTCCGCCGACATGCCGCTAAGATAACCGACAAACTGCTTCGTCTTCCCATCGTACCGGGCCAGTTCGCCACGCTTCTGTTCGCCAATCACGAATAGTTTGCGGCCATCTTGGCTCGGCAGTGGCGCATAGAAGTGCAGCGGCCCGGCAGTCAATTGTACCGGCTCGCGACTGGCTGGCTGGAAAAGGTCTGCGCGTTCGCGCAGCGCCCAGATGTTAGTTGTCTGGTTATGTGTGGCCTGAAAGACGAAATATCGGCCATCTGTCGTCCAACTGCCGCAACATTCCGCAGCTGGATTATTCCATCCGGGAAGTAAAGGAAGCAGGTCGGAGCCATCGGCTGAAACTTCCCACAGCGAGGTAGCGCGTGTGTCCGGATTTTGCACGGTGAAGCGCAACCTGCCACTGTCGGGCGACCAGCGTGGCCAATATGCCCTTCCAGCCACGGGCGCGAGCTTACGTGATTGAGTACCGTCACTTTTTGCCAAATACAGATCGTAGCCGAAGGCATAGACAATCTGTCCGCCATCCGGCGACCAAGCTGCGTCGTGAGCAATCAAATCGCCCAGACGGCGAGGAGGGCCGCCCAACACCGGCGCCACCCACAACGTAGACTCGAGGTCATAGCCGGGGGCTGCTACAAGCAATTCGGCCCGGCTTGGAGAAATATCAAGGACACTGAAGCTAGGGAAAGGCAAAGGAATCGTAACTGTTTCTCCACCTGTGGATGACACTTGGGCGAGTAGGCTCTGTCCACCAGTTCGTTCCGTGAAATAAACCCTTGATCCGTCGCTGACCAACGAAGAGAGCGAATAAAAATGCGTCGAAGCCGAGGTCTTTACCAAGCCATCGCTTGTGACGGGGACGTAGCTCAAGACCTTCGGCGGTAGTGGAGACCTGAGGGAGAAAAAAACGAGGACTGCTCCCAGCATCAATAGTATGGCTAAGGCAAGCGCGGCGACCAGATTGTGGCGTTTAATCCATCTCGTAAGAAACTCAGTCTTTGACGCTCGGCGCGCCGCCTCTTCGGCGACGCCACCCGCCGTTAACACATCTCCTTCGGTGAGACTTCGCATTCCGGGTGGCTCCTGAATGATTTGCCCCGTGTCCTCCTCTTCCACCTTCTTCACATTGGCGACAAAGCGATAGCCGCGCTTCGGCGCCGTCTCAATATACCGATGCCCGTTCTCCCCATCACCTAGCGCCTTGCGCAACTGGGAAATGTTAGAAGCCAGATTGGCCTCCTCCACAAACGTGTCGGGCCAGACCTTCTTCAGCAATTCATCTTTTTCCAGCAGATGTCCGTGCCGCTCGACCAGCGCGAGCAGAAGGTCGAAGGCCTTAGGAGTGAGCGGCACAGCCGCGCCGTCGCGCAGCAGGAGTTGTTCCGCCGCGTCAAGGTGGAAGGGGCCGAATTCATAGATAGGGTTTGGTTGCCGATTCATCCCGGTTCCTTTAGATCACTGCGGCAATCCAACGCATCGGAGCAAGTCGGCGAAGCGTGGATCAGCGCGTAGGCTTTTAAATAACGGATGGAATTTCAGAAAAACAATCATCCCATCGCGCTCCTCACAGGCTTGTCGCAGCCATTTGAACGCCTGGTCCTTCTCCCCAAGGCCGGTGTAGATAATCGCCATTTCGCGCGCCGGAACCTGTCTTCGATTTGAGAGTTCCTTCAACTCGTCGAGTTTCTTGATCGCCTCGTCCCTCTTGCCCCACAACGCATAGTTGTATCCGAGGAGCGATATAACGTCGGGACGAGGCATTCCAGAAGGAGCCGCTTTATTCAGTTTAGCGATAGCCTCTGCATACATCCCCTTTTCGGCATACACCATTCCGAAGGTAAGATATGTCTCAACGAAATTCGGATCCATCTCCTGCGTTTTCCGGGTTTGCTCCAACGCCGCGTCGGTTTCGCCGGCAAAGTAAAGCGGATGTCCAACATACAAATTGAGGACTGGCGAAAGAGGGTCAAGCTGTAACGCCTGCTTTTGTTCAGCGAAAGATTGATCGAATTGCCCCATCGAAGCTAAATAGTAGCCATAGATCCGATGAGCAAAGGCGTTGCCGGGGTCGAGTTTAATGGCTCGCTTGAATTCTCTTTCGGCGTCCGGCCAGTTCCAATCGTGTTGCCACAGGATCCTGCCAAGCGAGGTGTGAGCTTCGCCGAGCGACTCATCAATCGCGAGCGCCTTCTCCGCCGCGGCCCTTGATTGGCGTATGTTCTCTTCCCGGTAATAGGCGTCTGCGAGCCCGAGATATGCCAGCGCGTAATTTGGGTCCAGATCGAGAGCTCGCTTGTAATGCTCAACGGCTTTCTGATACGACTCTCCCGTCCGTTTCTCCGCCTCCTTGCGGCCCATCAGGTATTGCTGATGAGCATCGAAATTCTCGGTGTAGCGTTTAGTAATCTGCTTTCGCTCTCCACTGGTCAATCTCAGTCGCAACCTTTCTGTTATCTGCCGGACGATCTCTTCCTGAACGATAAGGATGTTGGAGAGTTTCCGAGAGTACCGCTCGCCCCATAACTGCGCGCCATCCGCCGCATTCACCAGGTCTACTTGAACGATCAACATCTCTCCCTGCTGAGTTACCCGCCCTGTCAACACCGCATCAATCTTGAGGGCATGCCCGACAGTTTGAGGGTCAACATCCTTCCCTTTGTAACGGAAGGCGGTGGTGCGCGCTATGACTTTCAATTGAGATAACTGCGAAAGGCTGTTGATGAGGCTCTCGGTGATTCCATCGCTGAGGTACTCGGTGTTTGGATCGGCATTGACAAAAGGTAAGACCGCGATGGAATTGATCTTCGGCCTAAGACTCACCCAGGTGAAATAAGCGACAGTCGCCGCCGCAACAACGAAAATGGCCACGCCAATCACGGCGCCTCGCTTATGGCGCCGGAACCAGGCGCCAAGCGACTCTATCGGGGTTTTGCTCGTGCTTGTTGTTGCAATGTTCGCCAGAACTGATTGTTGATCTCCACTGGCATTCGGTGCTTCGGGTTGCCCTCGCCGGTCAGGTCCATCAATTTCTCTCACTATTTCTCGCACGCTGGCGACAAAGCGGTAGCCGCGTTTCGGCGCCGTCTCGATATATCGATGCCCGTTCTCCCCATCGCCCATCGCCTTGCGCAATAGGGAAATGTTAGAGGCCAGATTGGCCTCCTCCACGAACGTGTCGGGCCAGACCTTCTTCAGCAATTCCTCTTTTTCCTGCAGATGTCCGTGCCGCTCAACCAGTGCAAGCAGCAGATCGAAGGCTTTAGGAGTGAGTGGGACAGCCTCGCCATCGCGCAGCAGGAGGTGTTCCGCCGCATCCAGGTGAAAGGGGCCGAATTCGTAGATGTGCTTTGTTTGCAGGCTCATAGCCGCTCCATGAATTCTCCTAGAAATCCGTAGGAAATTTCGGAGATTTTCTTTTGGGTGTTCATAAGATTTTGCAGCCGCGTCCGGCGTAAGGTCCGCAGCGCAATGAGCCGAAAATAGACTGAACCCTGTCAGGCTCATTTTAGGGTAAGGCGCGGCGCCCAAGCAATCAGCCCCGCCTTACCCGGCTAACCCAACTCGACATTTTTAACCGCTGCCCCGTCGCGATTGATTGAGTGGCGACTCAGGATTTGTGTGTCTTTTTTCCGCGTTCGCGGCGGCTGGCGGTCACAACCAGGGAGAGGCCATGCTCAAACAGATCACGCTCGCCGCCATTATCGCGCTCGGACTTTCAGCCGATACCGTAAGTAACGTCAATTCGGCTTTCAAAAACGGCGAGAAAAAGCTCCGTCTGGGAATCTTGAATAATTCGATCCTCCTGCTCTTGCTCATCGCTACGGCCGTATATGGCCAACCTCAGAATTCTCGCGCGTCCTCAGCCGCTTCCTATCTCGAACGCGGCAACTCATGGATGGCGAAGGGTGAAATTGAACGCGCCATCGCCGATTACGATCTCGCCATCGCCTTTGATTCGCGCTACGCCCTCGCCTACTACAACCGCGCCGTCGCTCGGGGCCGCAATGGTGACCTGGACGGGGCAGTCAGAGATTACGACCGCGCCATCGAGTTGAACCCGCGTTGCGTCGACGCCTACTTGAATCGTGGGGCCATCCGCTATGGGCAGGGCGAGCGCGCGGCGGGGATAAAGGACTTCAGTCGCGTAATTGAGTTCAACCCGCGCGACGCCCGAGCCTGGAACAACCGCGGCAGGGCGCGAAGCGATGAGGGCGATCTTGCCGGCGCCCTCACTGATTTCAATCAGGCAATCAAGCTCGACTCGCGCAATACAATTGTATGGAGCAACCGCAGCAGCATTCATCGCCTTCAGGGCGCGCTGGACGCGGCGCTCGCCGATTGCAATCAGGCGCTTAAGCTGGACGCGCGAAATGTCGACGCCTGGAATAATCGCGGGCTGGCTCTGCAGGATAAAGGCGATCTAGACGGCGCGCTCGCGGATTTCGACCACGCCATCACGCTCAATCCGCAACAAGCGGGCTTTTACACCAATCGCGGTCGCGTGTGGCTGATGAAAGTCGAGCCTGACCGCGCCATGGATGACTTGAATCGCGCCATCGCGATTGACCCGAAACTGGCCGAAGCCTGGAGCGGCCGAGGCGTGGCCTGGTTTGCGAAGCAGGATTACACGCGGGCGATTACGGATTTCAATCAGGCTCTGAGGCTCAACCCGCGTCAGGCCGAGACCTATTGCGGTCGCGGCGTTGCACGGTTGGCTCAAGGCAGGCTGGATGAAGCCGAAGCCGATGTCGCCAGGTGCCGTGAACTGGGAGGAGATCTGAAGTCTCAAGCCGCGGCGTTGCTGCGAGAGACGAAACAACGTCGTGCGGCGAGATAACCAGCCTTCCGAAACGACGGGCGGCGCGACGTAGCTTAGCCATTATTGTCCGCTTCGATGCCGAACTCGGAAGAATTCTGCGGCGACGCGCCGGAGGCGGCAAACAACCGCCGCGGATCGTTGCTGTTTCACTCACCACCTTCAGTCATTCAGGAGATAAAACTATGACGTACTTCACCAAGTCTGGGCGTCCTTCGACTTCAAGACTTCGTTATGTTCTGCTGTTGAGTCTGTCGCTCTGCGTGTTGTCGCAACAATCGGCCTGGTCACAAGACGGCGCCGCGCCGCCAAGCGAAGCCGCCAGACCCTGCGGCTTCTTCTTCTCTTGTCCGCAACTTGAGCGGCAGGTCGAACCAAACGCGGGCAAATGGAAGACCTGGCTGCTTTCGGACGTCAGTCAAGCGCAGCCTCCAGGGCCGCCATCGAGAGCGACCTCGGAACAAGAGATACGCATGTTGAAGCGACTCTCTTTGCATCGTGACGCGGCGGCGCTCGACCTGATCAGCTATTGGGACGCGGGTTCGCCTTCGTTCCGTTGGAATGAGTTCGCGGTTGATCAGGTAATCCAGAACAGCCTGGCCGGCCCTCCGGCGGCGCGGCTGATGTCATCACTCCACGTGGCGATTTACGACGCGATCGTCGCGGCCTGGGATTCAAAATATCTGTACCGCCGACCCCGGCCGAGTGATCTCAATCATTCGTTGACCACGGTCATTCCGAATCCGCACAGTCCATCTTATCCTTCCGAGCATGCCGTGGCGGCAGGCGCTGCTTCCGCCGTGCTCGCCTACTTCTTCCCACAGCAGGCGGCGTTCTTCAATGCGAAGGCTGAAGAGGCCGGCCAGTCGCGGCTACTAGCCGGCGTGCAATATCCGAGTGACGTGAAGGACGGACTGGAGCTGGGGCGCGCAGTGGCTCAGCTTGTGATCGCTCGCGCACAGGCTGACGGTTCCGATGCGGTTTTCACAGGCGCGATCCCGCAGGGCGCCTGCAACTGGAAGGGCGCGAACCCGGTTCTGCCGTTGGCGGGAACCTGGAAGACCTGGGCGCTCACCTCCGGAAGTCAGTTCAGACCTAGCCCGCCTCCGGCCTGCGATTCCGCGCAAATGGCGACGGATCTTGCCGAGGTGAAAAACTTCCCGCGTTCGATCCCCGCGCCGGCCGCTTCTTTCAACACCACGCGGCTGGCATTCTACTGGCAGGGGCCGGTAGGTTTCATCAAACCCTGGGCCGACCTGATCAGTCAGAAAATATCGGAGTACCGGCTGGACACAAATCCGCCACGCGCGGCCCGCGTCTACGCGCTGGTCAGTATCGCTTACTACGACTCGGCGATCGCCTGCTGGGACGCCAAGTACACTTACTGGGCGATCCGTCCGAATCAACTCGATCCTACGATCACGACGCTCTTTCCGAACCCCAATCATCCGAGCTACCCGTCGGCGCATGCCTCGCTTTCCGGCGCGCAGGCGGAAGTGTTGGCCTACCTATTCCCTCGCGACGCGGAATTTATCAGAGGCCTCGCAGCGGAAGCCGCCAATGCGCGGCTCTGGGCGGGCATCCATTTCCGCAGCGATCTCGACGCGGGGCTGGCGCTGAGCAAGCAGGTGGCGGAGTTGATTATCGAGCGGGCTAAGAGCGATGGCTCGCAGTAAAGAGAAGACTCGCCCTCTTTTGCGACGCCAGGCGCAAAGTCCTCAGCCATTAACTCACCGCGCAGTGAAGAACCCCAGTCTGTTTCGCGATTTCTCCCTTTCACTCATTGAGTGAGCCATCGAACATGAAAATAGATGAGCTGAAGTTGTATGAACTTTATGGCGAAGGCGTGTTGGAAAGGGTTCCGGTTGGGAGAGTATGATTTGCGATTACGCCCGCTCACACGCGACGATCCGCACATAATTCATCGGCTTCGCCCGCTCTGGGCAGTATCTCGAATGCAGCTCTTCGGCGTCATAATCTTTCAACAGTTTGAAATTGAACGCGGCCAGATAATCGCTGACC
>DASTMP010000297.1:0-14564 GCA_035714085.1 Blastocatellia bacterium | reverse complement strand
TGGAATGCCGGGGAGCATGCCCAAGGAACGTCTGGAAGGCTTTCATCGCGAGTTGCTCGAGGAAGTGGCGGCTGTTCCCGGCGTTCGAAGCGTAGGCTCGACCACCAACGTGCCGCTGTTGGGGTCGTCCTGGGGGCATGGTATTGATATCAGCGGCGTTCACGGCGGCGCGATGTTCACCTGGGTCAGCCCCGGATATTTCGAGACAATGGGCATTCCATTGATTTCGGGAAGGGGCTTCGATCAGCGCGACACTACCGCATCGAGACGCGTCGCGGTCGTCAACGAGGCTTTTGTGCGGCGATTTTGCGGCCAGGCGAACCCACTCGGACAGGCGCTTCGCACCGGCGCCGAACCAGGTTACCCTTCCACGCTTTACGAGATCGTCGGAGTGATACCTGATACACGATACAGCGGACTGCGTGACAACATACCTCCGTCGGTGTTTGCGCCTGGCCTCCAGTTTCCTCAGCTGGGACCGTGGGCGGCGCTGATGATCTACGCCGACACCCCGCATGCGGCGACAGCGCAAGCTGTGAACGCTCGGCTTTCGCAAAAATTTCCGGAGCTGGTTATGGAGTTCGAGGACTTCCGAGTCCGGATTCAAGACGGTTTGGCGAGAGAGAGACTGATGGCCGTTCTTTCGGGCCTCTTCGGCGGGGTTGCCGTGATACTTGCAGCCGTCGGTCTCTACGGCATGGTGTCCTATCTCGTTGCGCGGAGGAGGAACGAAATAGGCATTCGAGCAGCGCTTGGCGCTCGAAAGGGTCAGTTGGTCCGTATGGTGATGCGCCAATCAGCGCATATGCTCCTACCTGGTTTGTCTATCGGGATTGCCCTCTACCTGGCCGCGGCGCGGGCCGCGAGCGCTCTGTTGTTTGGAATCAAACCGTACGACCTAACGACACTCGTGGGCGCCACAATCCTGCTGGCGGGAATCGCCGCTGCCGCGAGCTTCCTACCAGCGCGCCGCGCCGCGAGTGTGGAGCCAATGATTGCGCTGAGACACGAATAACTGGCGCGACTTCGTGTCGCGCCAGTCACTAGCGCCAACGCTCCGTAACGCAAGTCTTGAAACATTTCGTCCTTCATTTCTCGTTACCATTTGCGAACTCCTCCGCCGACAGGAAGAGCCATCGTTTCCGGTCTAGTCCATTGAATCCAGACTTCCGCAGCGATGAGGTGCAGCGCAAAGCCAATCCAAAACCCGGCGCCGAAAAATTCATACGGCGTCAGTCCTGAAAAGGGGCTTGTGGCGAAGAAGATGGCGATGATCGGCCGGATAGTGGCGACCGCCAGGCCTATCGAGAAGGCGCGAATCATCCATTCGCGGTGCAACGCAATTTCGCGCCTAAGAATATGTCGAAGCGCTTTGCTGAGCGCGAACAAAAACCACAAGCCAAACAGCGTCGTCGCCGCCGCTTGATTGACGCCGCCGATAGACGGCATCGCGAAGCTCATCACCAGCGCCGAGACGCCGACCATCGCGCCGCATAGGAATAAAATGCGGCCGCTCCGCCGGTGCCATTGGAGATGGCGTTTGCGAAATGTCGGGCTGAACTGCAACGGCGCCAACACGATGAAGAGCAGTCCTGGAATGATGTGAACCAGCGTCAAAACCGGGTAGCGCGCGAACACATCATCCAGCCTTGCGAACTGCGCCAATTTGGGATTGGATGGAACAGTGGGCGGACTATAGCCATGAATCAAAATAGGCGCCAGATGCGCCGTCCTCCGCGCCACAACGAACACGCCGATCAGCGCTAGAAAGATGACCGCGCACCACAAAATTCTGTGGGCGCGAATTCCAGGTTTCAGACTCTCCATGTCTATAGCCGCCCCTCAAGATTTACGTCCATCTGTCACAGGACACGGATGTCGGTCATCGCCCCGGTTATCGCGAGGCTCAATGCGAAGAGGGAGACGAATACGACGCCCAACGCGCCGAGCGTTGGGCCGCGGTGAAAAGAGACATCTCCTGCTTGAATATTATTTGTTAGCCTTGTCATCCCTTGCTCCTTTCAGTGTTCATCCAGATAACGTTCCTCCACTGATTCGCATTAACGCGCAATGCGAATTCTCCCCATTCTCTCCCGTTCATCCATTGACACCCGATTGGTAAGTCTTTTTACTTTGCCTTATCGAAACTAACCTTGATCCCCCATATCTGCCGGATGCCGCCTAATTCCCCGCCCCTTGCGGTACCTTGACAATCTAGGGGCATCGTTTTATCTTCACCCTAGATGATCTAGGAACTATGGAGGAGAACCGCGATGCCTACACCTGACACCAAACTGCTGCAAGGCACACTCGATATGCTCATTCTTAAGGCCCTTTCGCTCGCACCGCTGCACGGCTACGGCATCGGCCAGCGAATTATGCAGATGTCTGAGGACGTGCTGCGTGTGGAAGAGGGTTCGCTCTACCCCGCGCTCTACCGAATCGAGCGGCAGGGTTGGATCACCGCCGAATGGGGCGTGTCGGAGAACAATCTCCGCGCCAAGTTCTACAAGCTGACTCGCGCCGGCCGCAAACAGCTCCAGATTGAGGAAGAGAATTGGGAACGGCTCGCCGGCGCCGTCTTTAAAGTCATGCAATCTACTTGAGGGGAGTGTGACCGAATGTTCTGGTTGAGGCTGATCTACTCACGGCTGTATGGACTGCTGCGCAAGAACCGGATCGAGCAGGAGATGGACGATGAGATGCGCTTTCACCTGCTGATGCGAGCCCGAGAGAACATCGAGCGTGGGATGAGACCAGATGATGCGGAGCGAGAGGCGCGGCGGCGCTTCGGCAATGTGGGATACATCAAGGAGATGGGTCGTGATATCAAAGGAGGGGGATTCATTGAAATTCTGCTGCGAGATTGTCTCCGCCAAAGTCTCCGCCTGTTTAGGCATGAAAAGCAGTACGCAGCAGCTTGCATAGTAGCGTTGTCCCTGGGTATTGCCGCCTCCACCGCGCTTTTTGCCGTCGTGTACAAAGTGCTTATACAACCGCTTCCTTACAAAGACTCTGAGCGTTTAGTGGTAGTGTGGGAGAAAAATATCAAGGAAGGTCAGATCAGGCAGAACGTGGCTCCGCCCACATTTTTGGATTGGCGCGCTCAGCAACGATCCTTCACCGATATGGCTGCGGGAGAACCCTGGATAGTGACGCTGACAGAACAAGGCGCGCCGCAAGAATATTGGGGCTTGAGCAGCAACGCTGCGCTCTTTTCGTTGCTCGGGGTTCCTCCTCTTCTGGGTCGGACCTTTACTTCGGCAGAGGAGGTCAGCGGAAAGGATCAGGTCGTTGTCATCAGCTATGATTTTTGGCAGAGCCGCCTGGGTGGTAAAAGTGAAGTGATCGGGACCCACTTGAAACTTGATGGCGCCACGTGGGAGATCATTGGGGTAATGCCACGGAACTTTCAATTTCCTCCCTTCTGGATAGCTCAAACAGCTTTCTGGCGACCGCTTGTCTTCAAACCGGAAATTTTATCCAACCGGACCCGTCGGCGTCCCAGAGTGTTCGCCAAATTGAAGCCGGATTACACTCTGAGCCAGGCTCAATCTGATATGGACCTAGTAGCGCGAAATATCGAGCAGAGGTTTCCGGATTCGAACAGCGGATGGGGCGCTGAAGTGACTTCATTCTCCTCCCTCTATGCGGAGAAATTCCGACCGACTCTGAAGATTCTGTTTGCGATGTCGGTATGCTTGTTACTTATGGCGTGCGCCAATGTCGCCAATCTGCTATTGGCGCGGGGTACAGCGCGGCAGAAAGAATTGGCGGTGCGCGCAGCTCTAGGAGCAAGCCGAGGCCGCTTGATCGGCCTCCTCTTGACCGAGAGCCTGTTGCTGTCATTAGCCGGCGCAGTAGTCGGCGCCGTCCTGGCATTCTGGCTGGTGAAGCCGATCGCATACATCATTCCGAATCCCAGCAGCGATCCGACCGTGGGATTGGATGAGATAGGGATGAATATGACCGCCCTTATGTTTTCAATTATGGCCGCAGTCATCACGGGTATAATTTTTGGTATGGCGCCCGCAATCGCCGGATCAAAGCTTAACTTGCAAGAGATACTACAAGAGAATGGGCGTTCCAGCTCGGCTGGAGCAAGAATGAAAAAATACCGAATGGGCCTGGTAGCCGCCGAAACGGCGCTTGTTATGACGCTCCTGTCAATTTCGGCGCTTGTCATACATAGTTATTGGTCACTCATAAAAACTGATCTTGGATTTCAGACCAGGAATATTCTCACTGTTCGGTTGCCACTAAGTACGAGAGATTACGCTGAGCCATACAAACGGTATACCTTCTACCGTGATCTATTCAGCCGTATCAAATCTCTTCCCGGCGCCGTGTCCGCAAGCGCAGTGAACGATTTGCCTTTGGGAGGTGATTGGGCTGAGTCTTCTTTCCGTCTGGAAGGAGAGCTGCCCGACCCGGCGCGCAAACGAATTGCTGATATTCGGGTTATCGATGGCGACTATTTTAAGACGATGTCAATCCCGTTGCGTGAGGGGCGCGCCTTCACCTTACAGGACAAGGATTATATGCACGGGCCGATCATCGTTAATGAGGCGTTTGCTCGGCAATTCTGGCCAAACGAGAGCGCGCTGGGAAAGCGTCTGATCGTCGACACCTTCCCAAACTATCCGGTGGAGATTGTTGGCGTGGTCGGGAATATTCGCGATCGCGGAGTAGAGTCACCCTCGCGCCCTGAGATTTACCACCCCTATCCGATCCTCTCACCGTCTCAGATGTACCTTATGATCAGAACCGAGCAGAACCCTTTGCTCCTGGCTCGCGCAGTCCGTGAACAGATATGGAAGGTCGACCGCGGACTCGCCCTACAAGATATCGTTCCACTCGACACGGTCGCCTGGAAATCAGTAGCGCAACCTCGATTCATGTTCCTCATCCTCGTCTCTTTCGCAAGTGTGGCTGTTGCGCTTGCTTGCCACGGAATCTATAGCGTGGTGAACTATGTATTAACCGAGCGCCGTCAAGAAATGGGCATTCGGATAGCGCTAGGCGCCCAGCGCAACGATATTCTGGGAACGGTGGTAAAATCCGAATTCATCGGAGTGATTTTAGGAGTGTTTATTGGGACGGCAGGAAGTCTTGCGGCAGGGAACTTTTTGAAGAACCTGTTGTATCAGGTCGAGCCGACAGACCCATCAGCATTCATGACGTCTGCATTGTTGGTATTTACGATAGCAATCCTTGGCGCCTATTTTCCCGTGCGACGGGTGATGAAAGTAGATCCGCTATCAGCAATACTTAGTTAGTTGCGAATTCCCCGGGTTTTGATCTCATTTACCTGTTCCATTGGCGATGCAGTACAGATGCTTCGTCCCCCGGATGAACAGTTCGCCGCCCGCAATGGCTGGCGAAGCGTAAACCGGTTCATCCAACGAATTCGTTCGCAACACCGCGTGTTGCGGCCCGGCTTTGACCACGAAGCCCTCGCCGTTTTCGTTGATCAACAACAGCTTGTCTTCGAAAGCAACGGGCGAAGCGTAAAAGCGGCCCGGTATGGGCACGCGCGCGCCTTCGTATTTGACCTCGCCCGTCTTCACTTCGATGCAACTCAGCAACCCGCCATCGGTCAGCAGGTAGGCGTAATCGCCATACAGAATTGAAGACGGCACGTAACCCGTGCCTTTGTCGCGCTGCCAGACGACGTTTGGTGTGTCAGTCACGTCGCCATTTCCGCCGAGGCGAATAGCGACGGCGTGTTTGACCGGATGAGCGGCGGAGGCGATGACAATGCCTTGCCCGACAATGGGCGTGGTGACCGTCCAGCTTTGTGTGCCTTTGCAGCGCCACAGTTCTTTGCCCGTCGCCGGGTCGTAAGCCAGGATGTATTCGTTGGCGCTCGTGATCAGTTCGGCCCGTTGCGGCGCATGCGCGATCACCGGCGTGGCCCAACTCATTTGCACGTGACGCGGCGTACGCCAGAGTTCTTTACCGTTGCGTTTGTCGAGCGCAACGATGAAGCCCCGCTCGCCGTTGTCTTCATCGCATTGCAGAATCACGCGGTCTTCAAACAACACGGGCGAAGTGCCATTGCCCATCCCATGCGTGGCTATGTTGCCCAGCGATTTCTTCCACACCAGCTTGCCGCTGAAGTCATAGCAATACAGCCCTTCGGAACCGAACCAGAAATACACATAACGTCCATCGGTCGCGGGCGTGGCGTCGGCATACGTAGCCGTGCGATGGCGATCGTCATAAACGCGCCCCGTGTAAGCCACGCGCTCCCACAAGGGCTTGCCGGTACGCCGATCAAAACAGCGCGCTTTGAACGTGTGCAGCCGATTGCCCGCTGTGCTGTCGGGATGCGTGTATTCTTGTCCTTCCAGAAAGTGTTTTGGCGGCTTGGCGCCCGGGAGAATATCTCCTTCGATGGCAGCGCTCAGAAAGATGCGGTCGCCCCAGACGATGGGCGACGAATGGCCGCGCCCGGCGATAGGCATTTTCCATTTGATGTTTTTAGTTTCGCTCCATTCGGTAGGCAGACCCGCCTCGGTGGAAATGCCCTGCCCACTGGGGCCTCGCCATTGCGACCAGTTGGCGACCGGATTGGCGCCGACTTTTGTGGGTTTGGGCTTGGCCGCTGTTGACGCCAGGCCAAACGCAGCCACGCCGAGTAAAGACAGTGTGAAAAGGGCTTTTTTCATCGCCTATTCCTTATCGTTATTTTCCAGGGCAACGCCGACCTGCGCGCCTGCGTTGCCCTGTCAGCGCGCGTTAATTGCCTGAACCTGCTACCGCTGGTTTCCCATAATTCGGGAAAGCCGGACGCTTGTTCGGTTGCGGCGGATTGCGCTTCAGTTCTTCCAGTAAGAGCGCCACGGCTTTTTCCAGTTGCGGGTCGTGGCCTTGCCGCCATTGCGCGGGATCGAATTCGACCTCGATGTCCGGGCTGACGCCGACATTCTCGACTTCCCATTCGCCTTCGGTGCCGTAAATCGCCGCGTCCGGCGCGCGCACGGTACCGCCATCCATCAACTGCGGCATGGGGAACGAAGCGACCAGGCCGCCCCAGGTCTTCTTTCCGACGATCTGGCCGATCTTCAGTTTGCGGAAGTACCAAGGCAAGGCGTCGCCGCCGGAGCCAGCCATTTCGTTGACGATCATGACCTTCGGCCCGTAGATAGCGCTGGTCGGCGAAGCCAGGTCCTGGCCGCCTTCACGAAAGTAGAGGTTGCTCAGGCGCTTGCGCGCGAGCGTTTCGGCGATGTAATCAGCCAGGTAACCGCCGTTGTTGAAGCGTTCGTCAATCACCGCGCCTTGCTTGTCGGTTTGCGCGAAGTAATAGCGCGTGAAATTGATGTAACCGCCGGCGCCCGTGTCGGGCAGATGGACGTAAGCCAGCTTGCCGCCGCTCAGTTCAGCCACCTCGCGACGGTTGCTCTCGATCCAATCCAGATTGCGCAAACCCATCTCGTTGGCGATCGGCACGACGGTGACTTCACGAGCGCTCGCGCCGTCGGGGGTTGGGCCGACTTTGAGCGTGACCTGTTTGCCGGCCTTGCTCTCAAAGAAGCTGTAGATGTTGTCTGTCGCGCGCACTTCGCGGCCATTGACGGCCAGCAGATATTCGCCCGCTTTGACGTTGACGCCGGGTTGCGTGAGCGGCGCGCGTAAACGCGGATTCCAGTTCTCACCGTCGTAGACTTTGGCGAAACGGTAGCGCCCGTTTTCGAGCTTGTAATCCGCGCCCAGCAACCCGCCACTGACAAAGTTTGGATTCGGCGCGTCGCCGCCGCGAATGAACATGTGGCCGACCGTGAGCTGGTTGCACATGTCGTTGAACAGGTAATTCAAATCGCCGCGATGCGCGACGGCTTTCAGGTAAGGCTCGTAGAGTTTCTCCAGCGCCTGCAAGTCCATGCCGTGCGCATTCGGCGCGTAGAAGAAATCGCGTTCGCCGCGCCAGACTTCCTTGAACATCTGCCGCCATTCAGCCTGCGGGTCTACGCGCGCTTCCATCTCGGCCATGAGCAGCGCGTTCGGCCCGCCCGGCGCGCCCGGCGGCGCCGGCGTCGCCGCATTGCCGATCACCCAGTTGGCGGCGGGGCCGAAGCCCTGCCGGTAAAGCGCCTTTTCGCCATTGGCCGACAAGACGAAGGCCGTGACGCCGTCAAGCGCCTTCTCGAATTTGCGTTTCTCGAAATCGAATTTGTGTACTGTGTTGCTGGCCGGTCCCGTGGGATCAACATTGACTGGCGGGTTTTCCACCAGATAAATCGCGCCCGCCTTGCCTACCAGCAAATCGCCGTAAGGCCGCGCCGGAATCGGCAACGCGATGATGCGTTGGCTGACGCGGTCCAGATCAATGCGCACAGGGTCGGGGTCTTTCCTCGCCCCGGGCGCGGCGGGCGGTTTTGCGGGAGCCACATCCGGCTTTTTCTCATCCGGCTTGTCGGCAGGCTTGGCGTCGTCTTTGGCCTGGTCGCCGCCCCCGGCGCTGTCCGCGACTTTCTCTTCATCGCTTTCAGGCGCGAGCGGCGAAGGCAGGTCGTTGCGCAGGACGATGGCGTAAACGCTGCGCGTGGCTTGATGCTCAATACTTGAAAGATCGAGGAAACCCAGACCGAAGCCGCTGTTGGTGCTGGCGGTGAAATAGAGATACTTGCCGTTTTTGTCAAATGCGGGATAGCGCGCGTCGCTCAATCCGTCGGTAAGCTGCGAGGCCTTGCCCGTTTCGAGCGAATAAGCGAAGACAGCGCGCATCAGGTTAGGCAGTTGTTTGGTGTAAGCGATCCAGCGGCTGTCGGGCGCCCAGGCCGATTGCATCACGTCGTCGTTGAGGCCGACCGGATTGGAATCAACTTTGACGGGCGCGCCCTTCTCGATTTCCAGATACCAAAGCTGAAGCTTCTTGTCGAAGTAGGCGATCTTCTTGGAATCAGGCGACCATGTAGGCATGAAATAAAACGTCTGTGGCGCGCCGGGTTTGAACTTCTTGACCTCGCCCGCGCCTTTCTGGTCGCGCACGTGCAATTCGTATTCGCCGGATTCGTCGCTGAAATAGGCGATCCATTTGCCATCGGGCGACCAGGCCGGAGAGCGTTCCATCACACCGGGCGTGTTGGTCAGATTGCGCGGATCGCCTTTCTCGGCAGGCACGCTGATGATCTCGCCGCGCGCTTCAAACACGGCGCGCGCGCCTGTCGGCGAAAGCGCCGCCAGCGGCTTGCCCGTGAAAATATCAGAAGCCACTCGCGCGCCGACTTTCTCAAAGCGCGGACGCAATGAAAGCAAATCGCTGTTGACGCGGATGTTGACGGGCTGCGACTTGCCTGTCTTCACATCGTAAAGATGAATCGAACCCAGCCGTTCATACGCGATCACGCCCGGCCCAGCCGAAGCCGATTTGATGTCGAGTTCGGCGGGCGGCACGGATTGCGTAATCTTCTTCGTTTTGGTGTCGAAGGCGAACAGCGTCACCGCGCCGTTAGGGCTGTTGCGGTCGGAGAGGAAGTAAATCTTGTCGCCAACCCACATCGGGTTTTTATCAATCGAATTTTGACGAGGCAGCTTTTCAATCGAGGAGTCGGCCAGATTGGCGATCCAGATCACATCCTGTTGGCCGCCGCGATAGCGCTTCCAATCGGGCTGCCACTGCGCCAATGGTTCATAGGCCAGCGACTGACCGTCCGGCGAATACGCGCCGCGCTCAGCGAACGGCAACGGCAGCGGCGTGGGGAAGCCGCCTTCTGCGCTGATGGTGTAGAGGCGGAAGAAGATGTTGGCGTAACTTTCGCGCAGCGAGCTGAAGAGCACTTGCTTCCCGTCATTCGTCCAGCCTACCGCGTAATCCGGCCCCGGATGATAGGTCAACCGTTTCGGCGCACCGCCGCTGGCCGGCACGACATACACATCAATGTTGCCGTCGTAGGCTCCGGTAAACGCGATCATCGCCCCATCCGGCGAAAAGTGCGGATCGGTTTCTTCGCCCACGCCGTTGGTCAGCCGCACGGCGTCGCCGCCCTCGCGCGGCACGCTCCACAAATCGCCCGCGTAAGCGAACACGATATGCGTGCGGTTGACAGTGGGTTTTTGGAACAGCGTCGCTTCTTGCGCGAATGCCAGCCGCGCGGTAGCGAGCAAGAACAAGCAGATGACTATGGTTGTGCGTTTCATTCTTCTCTCCTCGGAAGCCTCCGGCCCTGACGAGCCGAAGAAAGGTATCCGCTCCTTCGCCGCTGTTTGCGGCATGGTCTTTTCCAGGCGGCTCAATGTCCGACCCAGGCCAGCCCGTCCGGCCCTTTGCCGGTTTCGACTTTGGCAGCCACGCGTAACGCCTCCAAATCAATCACGGCAATGCCGTTAGCTTGCAGGGTCGTGACGAAAGCGCGCTTGCGGTCGGCGGATGTCGTAATTCCAGCGGGCGCGCCCTCAATCTGAATGCGTTTGAGTTCTTTGCGCGTAATTCGTCAATTCCCTATCAATTCGGTGGGAAGTTTTTTGTCTACGCGCGGACGTTGCGCGCGATTGCCCAGTTCCCAAGCCATGGCGTAAATCGTGCGCGTGATCTTTTCCATCTGCTCGAAATCAATTTTATCTACGGTGTCGGAAGGCTGGTGATAGTCCTCGTGTTCGCCATCGGTGTAAAAGATGATCGGGATGCCTTGTTGCGCGTAGTTGAAATGATCACTGCGAAAGAAAATGCGTTCGGGGTCGTTCGGGTCGTCGTATTTGTAGTTGAAGCTGAGATTGAGATAGCCTCGATTGACCGCTTCGCTCAATTCGCCGAGTTCAGCGCTCATCATCTTCGAGCCGACAACGAAGACTTCGCCAAGTTTCGCCAGTCCTGCGCGCTGCGGATGCGTATCGCCTTCGCGGCGGCAGCGCCCGATCATATCAATGTTTAGTTGCGTGACGATTTGATTGATCGGCACGGTCGGATATTTGGTGAAATACGCCGACCCCCACAGACCTTTCTCTTCGCCCGCATGCCAGACAAACAGCAGCGAACGCTTCGGTCGCGGGCCCTTGGCGAAAGCTTCAGCCAATGCCAGCACAGCGGTCGTACCAGAACCGTCGTCATCTGCGCCGTTATAAATCGCGTCGCCATTGACCGGATTGCCGACGCCTACGTGATCGTAATGCGCGCCGAGCGCGACGTATTCGTTTTTCAGCGCCGCGTCGCCACCTTCCAACACCGCAACGACGTTTTGCGCGCTGATGGATTCAGATTTCACGCCGACCGTGAAGCTCACTTGCTTCTCAGGTTTGAAGGCAAATGATTCGCCGGGTTCATTGGTCGCGGAGCGATTGAAAGCGGTCAGCGCATTGATCTTCTCATTGCTGAACAAAGCGTTGAGCGCCCTCGGTGAAATCGTGATAGCCGGGATTGACGCTCCTTGTGGTCGCAGCTTCTCAAAGAAAACCGCGCCTTGCGTAATCGCGCTTTGGCGGTTGCTCTCCCAATTGGCGAGCGTGGCAAAAGTCGGAATGTAAATGATGCCTTTGGCTCCGCGCTTTTGCGCCGCGTCTCTGGGGGCTTCGAAATCCACCCCCTGCTTGCCCAGTTCGTTGAAAGTGAGGCCCTTGGGCAATGTGATCGAATTCACGACGACGATCTTGTCTTTGACCTCAACGCTTTGATAGGGATCAAGATTTTTCGATTTGATGACCCAACCATGGCTGACATAAACCAACTGGCCGCTGACGCTCCCGGCAAAAGCCGAAGCCAGAAAATCTTCGCCGTAATTGAAAGCCTGTCCGTTGATTTCGACGAAGGCGCGCGGCGCGTCAATTTTGCTGCGCCGCAAGGCGATGCGCTGAAAGTAACTGCCCTCGTCGCCTGCCGGTTTGAGCCCCCACCGCGAAAGTTGCGAAGCCAGATATTTAGCCGTCAGATCAAGGCCGCGCGAAGGCGTGTCGCGGCCTTCCATCTCATCCGACGCAATCAGCGTCAGGTAATCTCTCATCTGCGCGGCCGTGACGCCTTCGATATTGCCGCGCGCCGGACTGTCTTTGCGTTGCGCCGCTACGGACGCCGAGACCAATACCAATGCGCCTATCAACGCAAGCGCGCGGCTGTGTCGTTTGACCATAATTTGCTGCTCCTGCCAATGGAAATGGAATCTGCGCCGCGAGCATAGCCATTCCGCTTATTTCGACAACGCTATTGTGACGAGCAGTATGGTCAGTGTGACGAGCCGTGTTCAGCGTTGGTTGGGAGAATACGACTTGGATTGCTATCAAATTTTCTTGAATCGCGCGTACGCCCAAAGTGAAACTACATGCCGCAGTCAGGAAAGCCTCTCGATCAATTCTTGCAAACGATCTCGATAAGTGCGGCTGAGCGTCAATTCGTCGCCGCTTTGCAACGCGACGGTGTAATCGCCGTTGAACAGCGGCGTCAGTTCCTTGATGCAATCTAGATTTACGAGCCGCGAGCGATGGATGCGCAGGAAGCGCCCAGGGTCGAGACGGTTTTCGAGATGGCTGAGTGTTTCGCGTAAGAGATGGGTTTCGGGTCCGACATGCAAGGTAACGTAGTTGCCGCAGGCTTCGATCCAATCAATATCTTCGGTCTTGAGAAAGTACACGCGGCCGGTCGCTTTGATGACGAGGCGGTCGGCGAATTTCGTTGGAGTTTTGATGCCTTCGAGCAGCGAGAGCAAACGGTTGTCTATGTTGCGCAGCCCGCCACTTTCGTCACGGTTGAGCTGCTTGCGCGCGTGCGCGAGCGAATGGCGAAAGCGTTCGTGACTGAAGGGCTTCAACAGGTAATCCAGCGCGTGGACGGTGAACGCCCGGATCGCGTATTGATCAAAAGCCGTGACGAAAACGACCGCGGGCAGATGCGCGGGATCGAGCGCGGCCAGTGTCCCAAAGCCGTCGAGTTGCGGCATTTGAATATCGAGAAAAACCAGATCAGGCTGGAGCTTTTTGATGGCCGCAACGGCTTCGCGCCCGTTGCGGCATTCGCCGAGAACATCGATGTCGGGTTCGGCGGCGAGAAAGCGGCGCACGCGGTCGCGCGCGATGGCTTCGTCATCCACGATTAGCGTCTTGATCTTCATCCGCTTCGACAAACCTGCGATAAGGAATGGTCATACGCAAGGTCAAGCCCCGATCGGGAGCGCCTTGCATTTCGAACTGATGCGCCGCGCCGTAAAGATGCCGCAGCCGCGCTCGCGTATTCGACAATCCAACGCCTTCTCTGATCGCGCCGTCATCGTCGCCCGGCAGCCCCACGCCGTCGTCGCTCACTGACAGCCGCAATGAACCGTTGTCGCGCGTCGCCTGAATCAACACCCGCCCGCCGCAAGCCAGCGGCGCGATCCCGTGTCGAAGGGCGTTTTCCACCAACGGTTGCAAGATCATATTTGGTACGCTGGCGTCGAGGGATTGCGGATCAATGCGCATCTGCACAACTAAACGGTCATGAAAACGCGTTTGTTCAATCTGCAAATACTTGTTCAAGAAATCGAGTTCCTGTTGCAAGGAGACTTCCTGCCGCCCGACCGTCTGCAAAGACAACCGCAGCAAATCGCTGAGATCCGTCACCATGCTTTCAGCGGCATCGGGCGCTTTGTGAATCAATTCGGAAATCGTATTGAGCGTATTGAACAAAAAGTGCGGATGAAGTTGCATCTTCAGAATCTGCAATTGCGATTGCGCCAATTTGGCTTCGAGTTGCGAAGCGCGCAATTCGCGGTCGCGGTACATCTGGTAATAACCAATGCCTGCTTGCGCGCCGAGACTGACCCAATAGATGAGTACGCTAATTGGGAAATTCAGCAGCAGAAAGGCCCGATATGTCGCTGCAAATGTATTCAGTCCGGCCATCGGCGGATAACCCAAATGCGGCAATACCACTGTATCTACAGCCTGTTGCAACAACGGGAAGACCAAACCCGCCAGCGCGTGTACCAGCAAACTGCGTGGCCAGCGTCCGCGCTCGAAAGGAAACCGCCGCCCCAACCAAAATATCAAAGGCAAAAACGCCAGCCACACATAACATGAGAACAACTCCCAAATCAGCGCCCGCCACACCGACAACGGGCGCCCCGCAACATAGCTGCGCATCAACGATTCGCCCGTGAACAGCAACGCAATGAGAGTCCACAGTCCGGCGATTGACAGCCATTTGCTCACCCGGCGCAACCATTTATCTCCCCTACTCAACATAGTCCGGCGTTCCCTTTAATTAGTGGACTTCCAGTGTGGTTGAGAATAGTGAAGGGCGAGATGAAACGACAACAACCATGTGACCGAACGCGGTTACCATGGGACGAACTGTTTTATTTTCGTGGCGTACGTCGCGCATAGCCAAAATATCGATCTTTAGCAAACATTGGACTTCCCTTCTCCGCCCTCGGTACAGTCCGTTTGCTTGTATTTTGACTACGCAATTCGGACTTGCCCGGCGGGCCACAGCGGGGGCTGTGAGCGTTTGCCGGCGCGACGACGACCGCCAGCGCCAGGAAGAAAAGTATGGAAGTCTTGTGTGATGTCATAAAGCTCTTCGTATTTGAAATCGAAGTCCGGTCGTGCGCCTGGGAATAGCATGACAAAACCTTGGAACGCAATCTTCATCTTCG